>NZ_JBSGBK010000077.1:0-42228 GCF_053601215.1 Amycolatopsis sp. NPDC004772 | reverse complement strand
GGTGCGTCCAACGCACCGAACGCCACATTGGGTGCGTCCAACGCAACCAACGCCACATTGGGGCGCTTGGGCCGGCGCTGGGATTGGGGCGCGACACTAGGGCGTTTCCCCGGCGGGTGGCTCGGCGGCGGCGGGCGCGTCGAGGCCGGCGATGCCGAGGACGCGGTCGTCGGTGTTGCGCTGGGCGTCCCGCTTCTCCAGCGCGGCGACGGCCTCCTGGTACTCGCCGAGGATGCGCTTCTGGAGGGCGAACATCTCGCGTTCCTCGGCGGGTTCGGCGTGGTCGTAGCCGAGGAGGTGGAGCACGCCGTGCACGGTGAGCAGGTGCAGCTCGTCGATCAGGGCGTGGCCCGCGGTCTTGGCCTGGTCCTTGGCGAAGGCCGGGCAGAGCACGATGTCCCCGAGCAGGGCCGGTGACGCGTCGGGCGCGTCGGGGCGGCGGGAGGAGTCGAGCTCGTCCATCGGGAAGGCCATGACGTCGGTGGGGCCGGGGAGGTCCATCCAGCGTTCGTGCAGGTCTTCCATGACGTCGAGGGTGACGAGGAGGATGGACAGCTCGGCGAGCGGGCTGACCTCCATCTTGTCGAGGGCGTAGCGGGCGGCGGAGACGATGGACGTCTCGTCGACGTCGACGCCGGACTCGTTGGCGATTTCGATGCTCAACGCCGGTTGCCCTTCCAGCCGTCGTTCTGCTGGGCGTCCTGCACGGCCTGCCACTTCTCGTAGGCGTCGACGATGCTCGCGACGAGCCGGTGCCGGACGACGTCCTGGCTGGTCAGTTCGGCGAAGTGGAGGTCCTCGACGCCGGTGAGGATGTCGCGGACGACGCGCAGGCCGCTGCGCTGCCCGCTGGGCAGGTCGACCTGGGTGATGTCGCCGGTGACGACGATCTTGGACCCGAAGCCGAGCCGGGTGAGGAACATCTTCATCTGCTCGGGCGTGGTGTTCTGGGCCTCGTCGAGGATGATGAAGGCGTCGTTGAGCGTGCGACCGCGCATGTAGGCCAGTGGCGCGATCTCGATCGTGCCGGCCTGCATGAGCCGCGGGATCGACTCCGGTTCGACCATGTCGTGCAGCGCGTCGTAGAGGGGCCGCAGGTAGGGGTCGATCTTCTCGTTCAGGGTGCCGGGCAGGTAGCCGAGGCGTTCGCCGGCTTCGACGGCCGGGCGGGTCAGCACGATGCGGGTGACTTGCTTGGCCTGGAGGGCCTGGACGGCTTTCGCCATGGCGAGGTAGGTCTTGCCGGTGCCGGCGGGGCCGATGCCGAAGACGACGGTGTGCTTGTCGATGGCGTCGACGTACCGCTTCTGGTTCAGCGTCTTGGGGCGGATGGTCTTGCCGCGCCGGGAGACGATGTTGAGGCTGAGGACCTCGGCGGGCGAGGCGTCTCCGGTGGAGAGCATGCCGATGGTGCGGCGGACGGTGTCGGGGCCGACCTGCTGGCCGCCGGTGGCGAGCTGGACGAGTTCGGCGAAGACGCGTTCGGCGAACGCGACGTCGGCGGGCGTCCCGGTCAGGGTGACTTCGTTGCCGCGGACGTGCACGTCGGCGGCGAGGAGTTCCTCGGCGACCCGGAGGTTCTCGTCGCGGGAGCCGAGCAGGCTCAGGGCGGCGGCGTCGGGGATGGGAAACCGGGATTGCGCGGCCTGGACGGCGGCATCCTCGGTCTTGGCGACGTCTCCGGGGACGTCGGGTCGGGCGGCACCACCCGGTACGGTTCCGGCCACGTGGCCTCAGGCCTGCTTTCTCGGTGAGGGAGAACGGACCCCACCGATGCTACTGGCACCCACCGATCGGACGCAGGCCGGTTTCCCTAGTCCTGGTCCGGGGCCCCGAACAGCCCGAGCGGTTCGCCGCCCAGGACGTGGGCGTGCACGTGGAAGACGGTCTGCCCGGCATCCTCATCGGTGTTGAAGACAACCCGGTAGCCGCTCTCGACGATGCCCTCGAGCTCGGCAACCTTACGGGCGGTGGCAACAACATCACTCAGCAACTGAGCATCCCCGGCGGCAAGCTCGGCAAGGTTCCGGTACCGCTTCCGAGGAACGACGAGCACATGAACCCGAGCCTGCGGCCGAATGTCCCGAAAGGCAAAGGTGCTCGCATCCTGATAGACGACATCGGCGGGGATCTCCCCACCAATGATCCGTTCGAACAGCGTCTCAGCCTCAGTTCCGCTCATGAGAGCACCCTATCCACCCACACCAGACCAACACCGGATCCCCACCAGCGAGAAGGCCGAAGGCCGCCGAGCCGGCAACACGCCCTCACCAACGCAACCACCCACCCGAATCGCGGGGGGTCCGGGGGCTTGCCCCCGGCTGGGGGTCTGGGGGTTTGCCCCCCAGAGAAGAGGACGAAACCAAAGCCGCGGCTCGACGGCGAGCGAAGCGAGCAAGGAGATGCCGCGGCGGCGGTGAAGCCTGGGGGTCGCCTCACCGCGGCCGCGGCGGCCGCCGGACCGAGGGGGGAGGTGCCCGGCGGAGTCTTTCTTCCCAGTGCGCACCGAGCCGATGGTCGGTGCGTTAGTAAATGAGAGTAACGGGTCGGAGCGTGATCGCGCCATAACTGGGCGCAAAAATATGGCGTCGATTTTCGCCGTGGGCTACTGCCAACGGGTGGTGAGGGCGCCGAGGGCTCCCAGTGCCACGGCGGCCGCGGTGGAGGTGCGCAGGACCGTCGTTCCCAGCCGTACCGCGCGGGCGCCGGCTTCGCGCAGCGCGGCGAGTTCCTCGTCCGTGATCCCGCCCTCGGGTCCCACGATCAGCAACACGTCTCCTGCGTCGGGGAGCGGCAGGTCGGCGAGCCGGTCGGGGACGTCCGACTCCAGGACGATGGCCAGCGACATGGTGGCCACGAGCCCGGCCAGCTCCCCGGTGGTCACCGGCTCGGTGACGTCCGGCACGTGCGCCCGCCGCGCCTGTTTCGCCGCTGCCCGGGCCGTGGCCCGCCACCGCGCGAGCGCCTTCTCCCCGCGCGCCCCGTCCTCCCACTTCGCGACGCTCCGCGAAGCCCGCCACGGGACGATCGCGTCGACCCCGGCTTCGGTGGCGAGCTCGACCGCGAGCTCCCCGCGATCGCCCTTGGCCAGTGCCTGTGCGACCAGGACGCGCAGTGCGGGCTGCTTCTCGGTCCAGTGTTGCTCGACCGTCAGCGTCACCTGGGCGTCGCGTCCCGCCTGGACGCTCTCGACGACGCAGCGGGCCATCGCGCCGGCGCCGTCGGAGAGGATCAGTCGTTCGCCCACGCGCAGGCGGCGGACGGTTGCCGCGTGCCGGGCTTCCTCGCCGTCGAGGACCGTGCGGCCCGAGGCCGGGACCGAGGCGGCGAGGAAGACCGGCAGGGTGGTGTCGGGCACGGCTCAGCGGTGGTTCTTGGCGCGGAGCTTGGAGAACAGCCCGCCGTGCTTGGTGCCGTTGGAGGCCAGCGTCGGGACTTCTTCGCCGCGCTGCTGGGCCAGCTCGACCAGGAGGTCGCGCTGGGCCTCGTCGAGCTTGGTGGGGACCACGACGTCGATGTGGACGTGCAGGTCGCCGCGGCCGTCGACGCGGCCGGAGGACCGCAGCCGCGGCATGCCCTTGCCGGTGAGGACGATTTCGGCGTTGGGCTGGGTGCCCGGTTCGACGTCGAGTTCGTAGTCGCCGTCGACCAGGGTCGAGATGGGCACGGTGGCGCCGAGGGCGGCCGTGGTCATCGGGATGCGGAAGTTGCAGTGCAGGTCGTGGCCCTGCCGGACGAAGACCTCGTGCGGGGTCTCGTCGATCTCGACGTACAGGTCGCCGGCCGGGCCGCCGCCGGGGCCGACTTCGCCCTGGCCGGACAGCCGGATGCGCATGCCGTCGCCGACGCCCGGCGGGATCTTGGCGGTGACGTTGCGGCGGGCGCGGATGCGGCCGTCGCCGCCGCACTGGCGGCAGGGGTCGGGGATGACCTCGCCGAAGCCGCGGCAGACCGGGCAGGGGCGGGCGGTGACGACCTGGCCGAGGAACGACCGCTGGACGGACTGGACCTCGCCGGCGCCGCCGCAGGTGTCGCAGGTCTTGACCGAGGTGCCTTCGCTGGTGCCGGCGCCGCGGCAGAGGTCGCAGACGATGGCCGTGTCGACGGCGATTTCCTTGTCGACGCCGGTGGCGCACTCCTCGAGGGTGAGGCCGAGCCGGATCAGCGCGTCGGAGCCGGGCTGGACGCGGCTGCGGGGGCCGCGCCCTCGCCCGCCGCCTCCGCCGGCCGCGCCGAAGAAGGCGTCCATGATGTCGCCGAGGCCGCCGAAGCCGGCGAACGGGTCGCCGCCGCCTCCGCCGCGCGCGCCGCCGTCCATCGGGTCGCCGCCGAGGTCGACGATCTTGCGCTTCTGCGGGTCGGACAGCACCTCGTAGGCCGTCGTGACCTCGCCGAACTTGTGCTGCGCGTCTTCCGACGGGTTGACGTCGGGGTGCAGCTCCCGGGCCAGCTTCCGGTACGCGCGCTTGATCTCCTGATCGCTCGCGTTCTTGGCCACCCCGAGGATGCCGTAGTAGTCCCTCGCCACCGTCTCTGCTTCTCCTTCTGCTCTGCCCGGCTCAGCGGCCGGCCAGGATCTGCCCCACGTAGTTGGCGACCGCCCGCACCGCGGCGATCGTGCCGGGGTAGTCCATCCGGGTCGGGCCGACCACCCCCATGCCGCCGAGCACCACGTCGTCGCGGCCGTAGCCGATCGAGACGACCGAGGTGCTGCGCATCTGCTCGTCTTCATTTTCCTCACCGATGCGCACCGTGATCGCACCGGGGTTGCGCGCGGCGGCCAGGAGCTTGAGGACGACGACCTGTTCCTCAAGCGCTTCGAGGACCTGCCGCAGCGAGCCCGGGAAGTCGGCGACGTTGCGCGTCAGGTTGGCGGTGCCGCCGAGCACCAGGCGTTCCTCCGGGTGTTCGGCCAGCGATTCGACCAGCACGGTGGTGATCCGGATGAGCGCGTCGCGCAGCTCGCCGGGCGACTTGTCGGGCAGTTCGGCGACGCGCGCGGCGGCGTCGTTGAGCCGCCGTCCGGACATCTCGGCGTTGAGCACGGTGCGGAGCCGGGCCACGTCCTCTTCGACGACGACGTCGCCGAGGTCGACCGTGCGCTGGTCGACGCGCCCGTTGTCGGTGATCAGCACCAGCATCAGCCGGGCCGGGGTGAGCGGCACCACTTCGAGGTGCCGCACCTTGGCGTTGGTCAGCATCGGGTACTGGACGACGGCGACCTGCCGGGTCAGCTGGGCGAGCAGCCGGACCGAGCGCCTGAGGACGTCGTCGAGGTCGGTGCCGCTGTCGAGGAAGGTGGTGATGGCGCGGCGCTCGGCGGCGCTCAGCGGCTTGATCTCGGAGAGCCGGTCGACGAAGAGGCGGTAGCCCTTGTCGGTGGGTACGCGGCCGGCACTGGTGTGCGGCTGGGTGATGTAGCCCTCTTCTTCGAGCGTCGCCATGTCGTTGCGCACGGTGGCGCTCGACACACCCAGGTTGTGCCGCTCGACGATCGCCTTGGACCCGACGGGTTCCTGGTTGGACACGTAGTCGGCCACGATCGCGCGCAGCACGTCGAAGCGGCGTTCCTCCGCGTTGGCCACCGGTTCCTCACCTACCTCGCTCGCTGCTCGATCCGAGTTTACGGAAGCCTGAGCCGGTCGCGCTCAACGCGGCCCGCCCCCGCCGGGTAAAGAGCACGCAAACGGGCTCCCATGAATTGTTCTCGAAATACTTTTCCGACTTGAACGGGGAACCGAAAACCGGTTTGCTCCCTCTGATCGACGCAGCTTTCCCCGACGGACGAGGTCGCCGTGAACAATTTTGACCCGGCTACGGCCGGTATGCCCGAAATCGCCCGGCGCGCGGCCGAGGCGAAGGCGCGGTTGCAGCGCGTCTCGGCGACCGCCACGAGCGCCGACGGGGCCGTCACGGTCACCGTCAACACCGCCGGTGCGCTGCAGGAACTCCGGTTCGGGCCGCGTGCGGACGAGCTGCCGCGGACCCGGCTGGCCCAGGCGGTCCTGGCTGCCGCCAAGCGGGCCCAGCTCGACGCGGCGCAGCAGCTGACCGCCGTCATGGCGCCGGTGATCGGCGAGCGCAGCGAGGCGATGGAATTCCTGAAGGAACAGATTCCGGCGCCGGAATCGCCTGCCGAAGAACCGCACCGGAAACCGCCGTCCGACGACGACTTCGGCGGCCCGGTCCTGCGCCGGGGGCTCTGATGACTCCGCAGGGTCTGAGGGTCGACTTCGACGCCCTCGGCGGGCACGAGGACGAGATCCGCGAGATCGCCGGCCAGGTCCGGCAGGCCCTCGACGCGGCGGGCACCGCACAGGCCCTCGACTTCGACGCGTTCGGGCTGGTCGGCCAGGTCTTCGCGGTCCCGATCCAGGGGTGGCTGACGACGGCCGACGGCTTCCTCGCCGCGGCGGTCGAGGCCGGCCACGAGGTCGCGGACCGGGTGAAGACCGCGCACACCGCGTTCCGCGAGCACGAGCAGAAGACGAAGTGCCTGCTCGAAGGCATCGGCAAGGAGCTGCCCGCATGACGGAAAACCCGCTGGTCGCGACGGCCGAACCGGCCGGCGGCTTCTGGAGCGGCATGGGCGACGGCTCGAAGGGCGAACTCGACAACCTCAACGCGCAGACCGGCGGCGCGGGGATCTTCAACGACGCGGCGGCCACGCTCACCGACGCGCGCAACGGCGACTGGGGCAACCTCGCGCTGGACGTCGGCACGGACGCCCTCGACCTGCTCGGCGCGGCGATGGACCCGCTCGGGACCCTTGCCGGCGCGGGCGTCGGCTGGCTGATCGAGCACATCAGCTTCCTCAAGGACGGCCTCGACAAGCTCGCGGGCAAGCCCGAAGCGATCACCGCCAAGGCCATGACCTGGACGAACATCGCGAAGCAGCTCACCGAGACGGCCGAGAGCTACGAGCGGAAGGCCAAGCAGGTCCAGCAGTCGTTCAGCGACTGCGGGTCGGCGGAGGCGTACCAGCGGACGGCCGAGAGCTACGTCGGCGTGCTGCGCGGCGCGGCTTCGCACGCCGAAGGCGCGTCGACGGCGATGAACGTCGGCGCGGCGCTGGTCGGCACCGAGCGCGGGCTGATCCGGGACCTGATCTCGTCGTTCGTGGGCGAGCTGATCGTCAAGGCGCTGGCCGCGCTGGCGGCTTCGTGGTGCACGTTCGGCGGGACGATCGCGGCGTTCATCGCGGACACGGTGATCGAGGGCGGGGTGCTGGCGGAGAAGATCAGCACGCGCATCGCGAAGATCGTCGAAAAGCTGGAGGGCCTGGCGAAGGGCGCGGGCAAGTCGAAGGCGGCGCTCGAAGGCGCGGCGAACGCGCTGAAGAAGGCGGGCAACGCAGCCGACCGGATCGTGGACCGCAGCGTCGAGACGGCGGCGGGCATCGAGCGCCGGGCGAACGAGCTGAAGCAGGCGGGCCGCGAGGCGAAGCCGGCGGAGGAGACGGCGAAGGGCTGGAGCGACGCCGCCAAGGAGCGCGTCCCCTTCCGGGAGAAGCTGGAAGGCCCGGGCCGGTACTCCGAAGAGGGCCGCAGCGTCCTGAACCAGAAGAAGTGGCAGGAAGGCGACGGGGTGCCGGGGTTCAATTTCGCCGACGGGATCGGCGTGGCGACCGAGGGCCGCCGCCAGGAGAACGAGCAGTACGACCGCTACCACGAGGCCCAGGAGGCCTACGAGAAGGAGCACCCCGAGTGAACGACCGGCCCGAGGTGGAGCTGGCCAACCGCACCGGCCGGCTCCACCCCGCGCAGCGCGGCACGCTGCTCGACCTGACCTTCTGGATGACGGCGGCCGTGGCCGTCGCCGGTCTCGTGGTGACGGTAGGCATCGCCCTCGTGGCGGAGACCGCGGGAGAGGTACTGGGCACGGTGGTCCCGCTCCTGGCGATCACCGGCTGGTTCGCGTTCGTCTGCTGGCGCCGGCTCGCCGACGCGTTCGGCGGCCGGCTGGTCGCGGTCACCGGCTGGACGCACGACTTCGACAGCGCCCGCCTCACCGACGAGTACCCGATCGGCCTGCACCGGAGCCCGGAGGGGTTCAAGAGCCTCGAGTCGTTCAGCCTCCGCGCCGGCGGCCGGACCTACCCGCTGGAGCGGAAGCTCCGCGAGCGGATCGAGCCCGCCCGGAACAACACCGTCCTGATCGCGCCGCGGTCCAAGCTGCTGATCAACGTCCTCCCGGCGTAGCCCGGGGCTCGATCACCAGGTCACCGCGGGTCACCGCGCGGAGGTGGTCGCCGCCGAGGAGATCGTGCGGGTAGCCGAGTTCGATCGCGCTCACCTCGTCGAGCCGGGCCACCTGCTCCGGCGTGAACTCGACGTCGAGGGCACCGAGATTGCCCGCCAACTGGGCGAGCGTGCGGGCACCGACGATCGGGGCCGTCACGGCCGGGTTCCGCAGCGTCCAGGCCAGCGCGACCTGGGCGGGCGTGCGGCCCGCCGACGCCGCGACCTCGGTCACGGCGTCGGCCACGGCGAGCGTGCGGTCGGTGACCAGGCCCAGCCCGGCGTTGAAGCCGCGGCGGGTGCTCCCTCCGGACCCGGCGCCGCGGTACTTGCCCGACAGCACGCCGCCGCCCAGGGGCGAGTACGGCGTCACGCCGAGGCCGAGCTCCCGCGCCATCGGGATCAGGTCGCGTTCGGCGTCCCGCCGGATCAGGCTGTACTCGACCTGCAGCGCGATCAGCGGCGACCAGCCCCGCAGGTCGGCGATCGCCTGCATCCGCGAGACCTCCCAGGCCGGGACGTTCGACATCGCCACGTACCGGACCGTGCCCCGGCGGACCAGGTCGTCGAGGCCGCGCAGGATCTCCTCCACCGGCGTCGTGAAGTCCCAGACGTGCAGGTAGAGCAGGTCGAGGTAGTCGGTGCCCAGCTGCCGGAGGCTGGCCTCGACGGACGCGAACAGGCTCTTGCGGTGCGGGCCGCCGGAGTTCGGGTCGCCGGGGCGGCGCAGCGTCGAGTACTTCGTCGCGAGCACCAGGCTCTCGCGACGGTCGCGCGCGAACTCGCCGAGCAGGCGCTCGGAGCTGCCGTCGGTGTAGGTGGGCGCGGTGTCGACGAAGTTGCCGCCGCGCTCGACGTAGGTGTCGAACAGCCGCCGCGCCTCGTCCTTCTCCGCGCCCCAGCCCCACTCGGTGCCGAACGTCGCCGTGCCCAGTGCCAGCGGGGAAACCCGCAGCCCGGACCGGCCCAGCAGCCGGTAGGTGTCGAGGGTGAGAGCCATCGGTTCCTCCTGTACTCGGTCGTCGGGCACCAGCCTCGGGCCACCGCGGACCGGGGGTAAGGGAGGGAACTTCCTGGGAACACGAGTCCCACCCCGGTGGTTGGACCGGGCATGATCACCGCTACCCGGGAGCTGGCCGCGTTCCTGCGGACCCGGCGGGAACGCCTGGACCCGCGCGACTTCGGCCTGCCGGTACGCCGGTCGCGGCGGACCCCGGGGCTGCGCCGCGAAGAGGTCGCCGAGCTGGCCGGCGTCAGCGTCGACTACGTCGTACGCCTGGAGCAGGCACGCGGGTTGCGCCCTTCGGCGGCCGTGGTGGAGGCGCTGTCGGCGGCATTGCGCCTGACCGGGGCAGAACGCGCCTACTTCTTCGACCTGACCGGGCAACGTCCCCGCGGCACCGGCGACCCCGTCACCACCGCGGAGCCGGCGCTCGCCCGGCTCGTCGAAGACCTGTCACCGCTGCCGGCCATGCTGCTGAACCACCGCTTCGACATCCTGGCCTGGAACGCGGAGATGGCCCACCTGCTGCTGGATTTCGCCGAGCTGCCACCGGCCCGGCGGAACGCGATGTGGCTGTGCCTGGTGCACCCGGAGATCCGCGAGTACTACGTCGACCGCGAACGCGTGGTGCGGGAGGGGATCGCCCACCTGCGCGCCGCGTGGGCCGCGCACCCGGACGACCCCGTGCTGACCGCGCTCATCGCCGAATGCACCAGCGGCAACGAAGAGTTCGCGCGGTGGTGGGCGGAACGGGACGTCCGGGGCACCGGCCGCGGGAGCAAGGTGCTGCGCCACCCCGGCGCCGGGGTGCTCACCGTCGACTTCGAGGTCCTCGTGCCGGTGCGGGACGCCGGCCAGCGGCTGCTGATCGGCCGTCCCGCGGACGACGCGAGCCGGGCCGCGCTCAGGAGTTCCGCGGGAAGCCCAGGTTGACCCCGGCGTGCGACCGGTCCGGCCACCGGGAGGTGACCACCTTGGTCCGGGTGAAGAAGTGGAACCCCTCCGGCCCGTACGCGTGGCTGTCGCCGAACAGCGAGTCCTTCCAGCCCCCGAACGAGTAGTAGCCGACCGGCACCGGGATCGGCACGTTCACGCCGACCATCCCGACCTCGACCTCGTTCTGGAACCGCCGCGCCGAGGACCCGTCGCCGGTGAAGATGGCCGTGCCGTTGCCGTACGGGTTCGCGTTGATCAGCGCCAGGGCCTCGTCGTACGAGGCCGTGCGGGCCACCGACAGCACCGGGCCGAAGATCTCGTCCGTGTAGATCGACATCGACGGGCGGACGTGGTCGAACAGCGTCGGGCCGAGCCAGAAGCCGTCCCCGGGCACCTCGATCCCGCGGCCGTCCACCACCAGCGAAGCACCTTCGGACACCCCGGCGTCCACATAGGACGAAACCCGGGTGTGGTGCGCCGCCGTCACCAGCGGCCCCATCTCCGACGCGGGGTCGCGGCCGTCGCCGACGCGCAGCCGGGACATCCGCTCGGTGATCTTCTCCACCAGCGCGTCGCCGACCGGGTCCACGGCCACCACCACCGACACCGCCATGCACCGCTCCCCCGCCGAGCCGAAGCCGGCGGACACCGCGGCGTCCGCGGCCAGGTCGAGGTCGGCGTCCGGCAGCACCACCATGTGGTTCTTCGCCCCGCCGAGGGCCTGGACGCGTTTGCCGTGCCGGGTGCCGGTTTCGTAGACGTAGCGCGCGATCGGCGTCGACCCGACGAACGAGATCGCCTTGACGTCGGCGTGGGTCAGCAGCCCGTCGACGGCGGCCTTGTCGCCGTGCAGCACGTTGAGCGCGCCCGCGGGCAGCCCGGCCTCGGCGAACAGCTCCGCGATGAACACCGCCGCCGACGGGTCCTTCTCGCTCGGCTTGAGCACCACGGTGTTCCCGCAGGCCAGCGCGTTGGGGACGAACCACAGCGGCACCATGGCCGGGAAGTTGAACGGCGAGATCACGCCGACCACGCCGAGCGGCTGGGCGATCGAATAGACGTCGACCCCGGTCGAGGCGTTCTCGCTGAAGCCGCCCTTGAGCAGCTGCGCGGCGCCGCACGCGAACTCGACGTTCTCGATCGCGCGGGCGATCTCGCCCGCCGCGTCGGACTCGACCTTGCCGTGCTCGCTCGTGATGATCTTCGCCAGCTCGTGCTTGCGCGCGGACAGCAGCTCGCGGAAGGCGAACAGCACCCGCGTCCGGCCGGCCAGCGACGTCCCGCGCCAGCCCGGCAGCGCCGCCTTGGCCGCGGCGACGGCGGCTTCGACCTCGGCGTCACCGGCGAAGTCGACGTGCGCCCGGACCTCCCCGGTGGCCGGGTCGAAGACCTCGCCGGAGCGCGTGGCGGTCCCGCCGAACGGCTTCCCGTCGATCCAGTGGCTGATGCGGTCGGTCACGGCGGGCACTCCTCGCACTCGGCAACATCCCGTCCCGAGTCTCCGGGCAGGCGCCACGCCAGGCCATCGGCAACGTGTACGCCAGTTGGTTCGCGGCCGTACAGTCTGTCCCTGCCGATCATCTCGAGGAGCCATGTACCCGACCGTCGCCGAGGTTCTCGCGCTGCCGGTGCTGCGCCAGGGCCGCCCGCACGTCGTCGCCGGCGCCGCCGGGCTGGACGCCCCGGTGCGCTGGGCGCACGTCGCCGAAGTCGCCGACATCGCGCACCTGCTGCGCGGCGGCGAGCTGGTGCTGACCACCGGCGTCGCGCTGCCCGACGACGGCCCGGCGCTGGCCCGGTACGTCGCCGACCTGGCCGGGGTCGGCGCCGCGGGCGTGGTGGTCGAGCTGGTCCGGCACTGGAGCGACAAGCTGCCCGCGGCGCTGGTCGGCGCGGCCGACGAGCACGGCCTGCCGCTGGTCACGCTCTCGCGGGAGACGCGGTTCGTGAGCGTCACCGAAGCGGTGAACGGCCAGATCGTCGACGCCCAGGTCGCCGAGCTGCGCGCCGCCGAGCGCGTGCACGAGACGTTCACGGCGCTGACGGTCGCGGGCGCCGAACCCGGCGTCGTGCTGGGCGAGGTCGCCCGGCTCACCGAGCAGCCGGTGGTGCTGGAGACGCTCTCCCACGAGGTCCTCGCCTACGACGCAGCGGGCACCGACCCGGCCGAGCTGCTCACCGGCTGGCCGTCCCGCTCACGGGTGGTCCAGGTCGGCGAGCGGACCGGCTACCACCCGGGGTCGGGCTGGCTGGTGACCGTGGTCGGCGCCCGCGGGCACGACTGGGGACGGCTGATCCTCGTCTGCGCCGACCAGCCGCCGCACCGCCACCGGGTGGTCGCCGAACGGGCGGCGTCCGCGCTGGCCGTGCACCGGCTGGTCGCCAAGGATTCCGACGGTCTCGAGCGCCAGGCCCACCGCGCGGTGCTCGCCGAGCTGCTCGCCTCGCCCGCGCCGACGGCGGAGCTGCTGGCCCGCGCCTCGGCGCTGGCCGTGCCGCTGCCCGGGCGGCAGCTGACCGGGCTGGCGGTCCGGCCGCGGCTGACCGGGACCGCGCGCCCGGCGCTGTCGGCCCCGCCGGTGCTGCGCGAGCTGGCCGAGGCGACGGTGCTGGCGGCCCGCCGCGCGAAGGTGTCGGCGCTGGTGGCGACGGACGACCTCGGCGTGCGGGCGCTGATCGCGCTGTCCCCGGAGGCGAACGCCGACGCCGTGCTGCACCGGCTCGCCACCGACGTCCACGAGGCCCGCGGCAGCGCCCCGGGCGTCCTCGCGGTCGGCACGACGGTGTCGTCCCCCGCCGAAGCCCGCCGGACGCTGCTGGAAGCGAGCCAGGTCGCGGCGGCGGCGCTGGGCACCGGCACCGATCGGGTGGTGCACCGGTTGTCCGACGTCCGCCTGCGCGGCCTGCTGCACCTGCTTTCCGGCGACGAGCGGGTGACGGCGTTCGCGGCGCGGGAGCTCGGGCCGCTGGTCCAGCGCGACGCGGCGTCGGGCAGCCGGCTCGTCCAGGCGTTGCGGCACTACTGCGAGCAGGGCGGCAACAAGTCGGCGGCGGCCGCGGCGGCCCACACTTCGCGGACGGCCTACTACCAGCAGCTCGCCCGGATCGAGCAGGTGCTCGGTGTCCGGCTGGAGGACCCGGAGTCGATGTTGTCGCTGTATGTGGCGCTGCTGGCCTGGGATCTCACCCGGCCGAGCGAAGAAGACTCACCCGGACGTGCAGCACAGTGATCGACTCCGGACGGCCGATGACACCGATATGGCCCTACTCCCCTTCGCAGCCTGCTTGATGAGCCTCGGCTGTCTGGCGCCGGCGCACCCCCCGGCCTCGACGCTGCAGCTGACCACCCACGACACCGCCGGCCGGATCGGCTCGGTGGTCCTGACGTGCGACCCGGCGGGTGGCACGCACCCCCACCGCGACAAGGCGTGCGCGGTGCTGTCCGGCGCCGGCGGCGACTTCTCCCGGATCAACGCGCGGCACCAGGCGTGCACGCTGATCTACGCCCCGGTGGAGGCCACGGCGATCGGCACCTGGTACGGCAAGCCGGTGTCGTTCAGCACGACCTACGCGAACCGCTGCGAGGCGGACCGGGATTCGGACGAAGTCTTCGCGTTCTGAGTGCTTCCGACTGCTTTCGAACGTTTCCGATCGCTTTCGAACGCGCGGAAGCCGCCGGGCCGCCCCCACGACGGCCCGGTGGCTCCGCGCACCTCTTAACCACGCACCACCCACCGGTCCGGTTCAGCCGCAGCCGGTGACCGGGCCGAACGTCACGTCCCGGGCCGCCGAGCGGCTGATGTTCCAGGCCGGCCAGCCGTCCGGCGTGTCGTCGCGCAGGACCTGCCGCAGCACGCACGTGCGCAGCGGTTCCGGCAGGCGGGCCGAGACGACCGGGACCACGTCGGCGGAGAAGCGGGCCAGGTAGCGGTCGTCCAGGGATTTGCCGGCGGCCGCGCGGTCGAGGTTGGCGTCGGCGATCAGGCGTTCCGGATCGAGGACGGCGAGGACGAGCAGCGCCGCCGCGGCCGTGCCGATCGCCGCGCGCGGCAGCCACGCCGAGCGCAGCCGGACCAGGGCCGCCAGCACCAGCACGAACACCACGCCGAACCACAGTTCGCAGACCTCGACGAGCAGCCGCAGCACGGTGAAGCCGTACGCCTCCTGGTATGTCCACATGCGACTCAACGCCGAGCCGACGAGCACCAGGGTCAGCGCGCTGAGCGTCCCGAGCAGGACGCGCTGCCGGAGCCGGTCGGCCTTCGTCGCGTCGGGCGCCCACCGCAGCGCCGCGGCGACGATGGCCAGGGTCAGGACGGTGACGGTGCACAGCTGCCAGAAGCCGCCGCGGGCGTACTCGGCCGACGTCAGGCCGCTGGTGCGCAGGACGTATCCGGTGCCGCCGAACAGCACGACCAGCCGGACCCCGACGAAGACGCCGAACACCAGCACGAGAACGCCGAGCGGGAACGTCCACTCCAGACCGTATTCGGTCCGATGTGGACGATCATTGGACGCGCGCGGCGCCGGAGCGGCCAGGAAGTAGCAGGCCCCGGCGGCGACCAGGGTGACGACGGCGAAGACGGAGCACCACCGCGCGAGCGTCGCGACGCTGAGTTCGGGGACGACGGCGTTGACGACGGCGGCGAAGGCGGCATCGGCACTGGCCAGCAGCGGGACGAAGACCCCGACGAGCCCGGCGGCGGCGAGCACGGCGAGCGCGATCCGCCGCGCGACCCCGTCCCGGCGGCCGGCGAAACGCCCGGCCCCGCGCCCGACCCACGGGATGGCGCGGAACGCCTCGATCGGGACGGCGAGCATGTCGTAGAGGACGGAGTGCACGGTCCGTTCCCCGACGACGGAGAGGGACCCGGCCACGACGGCGGCGGCGACGCAGAGGACGAACAGCCACCCGGAGGCCCGCACGGTCCCCACGGCGAGCAGCGCGAGCGCGAGGGCGGCCCACCCGGCGTTGCGCCAGGTGAGAGCGCTCGGCTCACCGTCCCGCGAGCGCCGATCGGCAACCACGACGGCGGCGGCGACGCCCAGCCCGGAGAGCAGCCACCCGACTCCGGGCTGGTCGACGGGCAACAGGAGGGCCCCGGCCACCCCGGCCAGGCCCGAGGCAGGCAGCACAGCGGCCGGCAGCGGGACGACGGTGGACTTCGGCGGCGGAATCGGCCGGAAGAGGACGGGTTGACCGGCGACGGCGACGCCTCCGCCTGAGACCTGCGCCCCGAAGCCCGTTCGACCAGCACCACCCGCAGGCACTGCGGCCTCGCCGGAAGAGCCCGCCGGTCCCGATCCCGGCGAACCCTCCTCCTCCCGCAGCGCGGCCGCCACCGCCCGCTTCCCCCGCGGCACCCGATTCCCCGGTTCCCCGGTCCCACCCACACTGCTCTTCGGCATCTCCACCCACTTCCCGTTCGCTTTTGCGAATCACGCGTCCGCGCGTCCCCACAGACCACCGCCACCCAGCCTCAAGCCGGCAGCGTCACCCGGATCCGGCTCCCCGTGCCCGGCGACGGGTCCACCACCCCGATCGTCCCGCCGTGCAGCTCCACCGCCCACCGGGCGATCGCCAGGCCGAGCCCGGTCCCGCCGCCGGAAGGCCGCTCTCCGCGGCTGAACCGCTCGAACACCCGCTCCCGGTCCGCCGGCGCGATGCCCGGCCCGTCGTCGCACACGTCGATGCGCACCTCGCCCGGCCGCACCTGCGCCACCACCCGGACCTGCCCACCCGCCGGGCCGTGGCGGGCCGCGTTCTCCAGCAGGTTCGCCACCACCTGGAACAACCGCCCGCGGTCCGCCGTGACCACCGCCCCCTCCGGCGACACCGACACCTCGAACGTCACCCCGCGGCCCGCGAACGCCGCCTCCCCGACCACCTCCGACAACAGCGACCACAACGAGAACGACGTCAGGTGCAGCGAGGAGGCACCCGCGTCGAGCCGGGACAGGTCGAGCAGCTCGTCCACCAGGGTCGCGAGGCGCTCGGTCTGCTGCAGCGCCGTCTTCAGCGTCCCCGGATCGGGCTCCTCGACGCCGTCCACGAGGTTCTCGAGCACCCCGCCCAACGCCGTGATCGGCGTCCGCAGTTCGTGGGACACGTTCGCGATCAGTTCGCGGCGTTGCCGGTCCGCGTCCCCGAGGTCCCCCGCCATCTGGTTGAACGCCTGCGCCAGCTCGCCCACCTCGTCGCGGGTGGTCGCGCGGATCCGCCGCGTGTAGTCGCCCTTGGCCATCGCCCGCGCCGCCGCCGTCATCTCGCGCAGCGGGCGGGTCATGCCGTGGGCCAGCACCTGCGACAGCACCAGCGCGAGCACCATCGCGGTGATCGTCGTCTTCGGCGGCAGCCAGCCGATCTGCCAGTTGAAGAACGCGAACGCGATCCCGCCGGAGGCGACCATCAGGATGGCCAGCTTCAGCTTGATCGACCGGATCCGGTCCAGCGGCCGCGGGATGAAGTTCACGAGCCCGCCTCCAGCGCGTAGCCGACGCCGTGCACGGTCCGGATCAGATCGGCCCCCAGCTTCCGCCGCAGCGCCTTGATGTGGCTGTCCACCGCCCGCGTGCCCGCGGACGTGCTGTGGACGTCCCAATCCCACACCTCCGACAGCAGCCGTTCCCGCGGCTGCACCACCCGCGGCCGCCGGGCGAAGTGCACCAGCAGGTCGAACTCGATCGGCGTCAGCTGCGCCGCGACCCCCGCCCGGGCCACCCGCCGCTGGTCGACGTCGATCTCGAGGTCGCCCAGCACGATCCGGGTGCCCGCCACCGAAGCCGAACGGTCGACGCGCCGCAGCAGCGCGTGCACCCGCGCCGTCAGCACCCGCATCGAGAACGGCTTCGTGAGGTAGTCGTCGGCGCCGACGCCGAGCCCGACCAGCAGGTCCGTCTCGTCGGCCCGCGCGGTCAGCATCAGCACCGGCACCGGCCGCCGCCCCTGGATCCGGCGGCACACCTCCAGGCCGTCGAAGCCCGGCAGCATCACGTCCAGCACCACCAGGTCCGGTTCCCCGGACGCCTCCGCCTCGACGGCGGCCGGTCCGTCGTGGACGACGTCCACCCCGAAGCCCTCGGCCCGCAGCCGGGCCGCGATCGACGCGGCGATCGTGACGTCGTCCTCGACGACGAGCACCCGCCGCACTCCCGGTTCCATGACCACGACCCTAAGCACCCCCGGTGGAGACGGTTCGTGTGAAGTGTGAAGATCCTGTGGAGACGTTTCACCCTCTTTGCCGGTTCGTGACGGCCGGATGTGTGACGCAGGTCATGCACTCCGAGGCCCCTTCGCGCAATCGACAGACTGCACTCCTGATCAGCGAAGAGTGAACAGACTGCCGTTGCCCCGGCGCTGACCAGGCGCGCAGGATTCCGCAATGGCGCCGACACCCGCAGCCCAGCGCGTGCACGACGACGGCCGGGTCGAGCTCGACCCCGCCGACGTCCGGTCTCTCGAAGGCAGCCGGTTCTTCAACGAGGAACTGGCCCCCGTCCCGGTCGAAAAACGCACTTGGACCACCTACAACTACTTCGCGCTCTGGATGGGGATGGCGCACAACATCCCCAGCTACGCCCTGGCCGCGTCGCTCATCGCGCTCGGCATGAACTGGGTGCAGGCGCTGCTCACCATCACGATCGGCAACCTGATCGTGCTGGCCCCGATGCTGCTCAACAGCCACGCCGGCACGAAGTACGGCATCCCGTTCCCGGTGTTCGCCCGCGCGTTCTACGGCCTGCGCGGCGCCAACCTGGCCGCGCTGCTGCGCGCGTTCATCGCCTGCGGCTGGTTCGGCATCCAGACGTGGGTCGGCGGCGAGGCCATCTACGTCATCCTCGGCCGGCTGCTCGGCTCGTGGTGGCGCGACTCCGCCGTCGTCGCCGGGCAGCACTGGACGCTCTGGCTGTCCTTCGTGGTCTTCTGGATCGGCCAGATGCTCATCATCTGGCGCGGGATGGAGGCGGTCCGCCGGTTCGAGAACTGGACGGCGCCGCTGGTGTCCGTCGGCTTCCTGATCATGCTCGGGTACGTGCTGGTCAAGGCGGGCGGGCTCGGTCCGATCCTGTCCGACGGCGGCAAGCTCGGCTGGGGCCCGGACTTCTGGAAGGTGTTCGCGCCGGCCCTGATGGCGATGATCGCGTTCTGGTCGACGCTGTCGCTGAACATGCCGGACTTCACCCGGTTCGGCGGCAGCCAGCGCAAGCAGGTCCGCGGCCAGATCCTCGGCCTGCCGACGACGATGACGTTCATCGCGATCGTGGCCATCCTGACCACGTCGGGCGGGCACGTGCTCTACGGCGAGGACATCTGGGACCCGGCGCAGCTGGCCGACAAGTTCGCCAGCCCGGTCGTGGTCGTCGTCGCGCTGGTCGCGCTGGTGCTCGCCACGATCTCGGCGAACCTCGCGGCCAACGTCGTCAGCCCGTCCTATGACTTCTCGAACGCGTTCCCGAAGAAGATCACGTTCGCGGTCGGCGGCGGGATCACCGGCGTCATCGGCATCCTGATCCAGCCGTGGCGGCTGTACTCCGACCCGAACATCTACATCTTCGCCTGGCTCGGCTTCTACGGCGGCCTGCTCGGCGCGGTCGCCGGGGTGCTCGTCGCCGGGTACTGGGTCATCAACCGCACCAAGCTGCGGCTGAAGGACCTCTACGCCCCCGATGGGGTGTATTGGTTCAGCGGCGGCTGGAACTGGCGCGCCCTGGTCGCGACGCTGGTGGGAGCCCTGCTCGCGGTCGGTGGCGCCTACGGCGGGCCGTTCCCCGACGGCGGTCTCATCCCGTTCCTCAAGCCCCTTTACGACTACAACTGGGTGGTCGGCCTGGTCGGCGCGTTCGCCGTCTTCGCCGCCCTCTCCATGCCCTTGTCCACGACGAAGGAGGAAATCAGTGAGCGTGGTTCGAGCCGGCCTGATCCAGCAGCGGTGGACGGGTGACAAGGAGTCCATGATCAAGGCGGCGGTCGACCACATCGGCACCGCCGCTTCCCAGGGCGCCCAGGTCGTCTGCCTGCAGGAACTGTTCTACGGGCCGTACTTCTGCCAGGTGCAGGACGCCGACTACTACTCCTACACCGAGGCCATCCCGGACGGCCCCACCACGAAGCTCATGCAGGAGGTGGCCGAGCGCCACGGCATCGTGCTGATCGTGCCGATGTACGAGGTCGAGCAGCCCGGCGTCTACTACAACACCGCCGCGGTGATCGACGCCGACGGCACCTACCTCGGCAAGTACCGCAAGAACCACATCCCGCAGGTCAAGGGGTTCTGGGAGAAGTTCTACTTCCGCCCCGGCAACCTCGGCTACCCCGTGTTCGACACGGCGGTGGGCCGCATCGGCGTCTACATCTGCTACGAGCGGCACTTCCCGGAGGGCTGGCGCGCGCTCGGCCTGGCCGGGGCGAAGATCGTGTTCAACCCGTCGGCGACCAGCCGCAGCCTCTCGCAGTACCTGTGGAAGCTGGAGCAGCCGGCGGCCGCGGTGGCGAACGAGTACTTCGTCGGCGCGATCAACCGGGTCGGCGTGGAACCGCTGGGCGACAACGACTTCTACGGCCAGACGTACTTCGTCGACCCGCGCGGGCAGCTGATCGACGACGCCGCCTCCGACACCGACGACGAGGTCGTGGTGCGCGACCTCGACATGTCCCTGCTCGAAGAAGTCCGGAACACGTGGGCGTTCTACCGCGACCGCCGCCCGGACACCTACGGCCCCCTCGCGGAGGCCTGATGACCACGCTCATCCAGGGCGGTCAGGTCGTTTCGCCGTCGGGAGCCCTCCTGGCGGACGTCCTCGTCGACGGCGAGACCATCGCCGCCGTCGGGGCGCCCGGGACGCTGACCGGCGACGAAACGATCGACGCCACCGGGAAGTACGTGCTGCCCGGCGGCATCGACGCCCACACGCACATGGAGATGCCGTTCGGCGGCACGCACTCGGTCGACACGTTCTCGACCGGGACGACGGCCGCGGCATGGGGCGGCACGACCACGATCATCGACTTCGCCGTGCAGGCCAAGGGCACCTCCCTGTTGTCCACTTTGGACAAGTGGCACGGCAAGGCCGACGGGAACTGCGCGATCGACTACGGCTTCCACATGATCGTCTCCGACGTCAACGACCAGTCGCTGAAGGAGATGGAAGCCTGCGTCGGCGCCGGGGTCGGCAGCTTCAAGATGTTCATGGCGTACCCGGGGGTGTTCTACTCCACGGACGGGGAAATCCTGCTCGCGATGCAGAAAGCGCGCGAAATCGGGGCTACGATCATGATGCACGCGGAAAACGGCATCGCGATCGACCAGCTGGCGGCGCAGGCGTTCGCCGCGGGCCACATCGACCCGGTGCAGCACGGCCTCACCCGGCCGCCGGAACTGGAAGGAGAAGCGACGTCGCGGGCGATCCAGCTCGCGAAGGTCACCGGAGCACCGCTGTACATCGTGCACCTGTCGGCGTCGCAGGCGCTGGCGGCGGTCGCGGAGGCGCGCAACGACGGTCAGAACGTCTTCGCCGAGACCTGTCCGCAATACCTCTACCTGTCCATCGAGGACCTCGCGAAGCCGGACTTCGAGGGCGCGAAGTACGTCGCTTCGCCGCCGCTGCGGGAGAAGTCGCACCAGGCAGACCTGTGGCGGGGCTTGCGGACGAACGACCTGTCCGTGGTGTCCACGGACCACTGCCCGTTCTGCTTCAAGGACCAGAAGGAGCTGGGCCGCGGCGACTTCCGGGCCATCCCGAACGGGATCCCGGGCGTCGAGCACCGGATGGACCTGCTGCACCAGGGCGTCGTCGCCGGTGAGCTGACGCTCGGCCGCTGGGTCGAGACGTGCTCGGCGACACCGGCGCGGATGTTCGGGCTGTACCCGCGCAAGGGCGTCATCGCGGCGGGTTCGGACGCGGACATCGTGATCTACGACCCTTCGGCGACGCAGACGTTGTCGGCCGAGACGCACCACATGAACGTGGACTACTCGGCGTACGAAGGACGGGAGATCACCGGGCGGGTGCACACGGTGCTTTCGCGGGGGCGCGTCGTCGTGTCGCCGTCCGGGTTCTCGGGTTCGACGTCGCACGGCAAGTTCCTGTCCCGCTCGCTGAACCAGTACCTGAACTAGGAGCGGGGCATGGACTTCGGGATCGTGCTGCAGACCGACCCGCCCGCGCGGGACGTCGTGCGGCTGATGAAGGACGCCGAGGACTGCGGGTTCCGCTACGGCTGGACGTTCGACTCCTGCGTGCTGTGGCAGGAACCGTTCGTCATCTACTCGGCGATCCTGGCGGCGACGTCGTCCCTCGTGGTGGGGCCGATGGTGACCAGCCCGGGCACGCGGGACTGGTCGGTGCTGGCGTCGACGTTCGCCACGCTCAACGACATGTACGGCAACCGGACGGTCTGCGGCATCGGCCGCGGCGACTCCGCGCACCGGGTCGTCGGGAAGCCGCCGTCCACCCTGGCCACCGTGCGCGACTGCATGCGCGTGGTCAAGGACCTGGCCGAAGGCCGCGCGGTGACGATGAACGACAAGACCGTGCAGATCCCGTGGATCCGCAACGGCCGCCTGGAGATGTGGATGGCCGGGTACGGGCCGAAGGCGCTGCAGACGGTCGGCGAGCACGCCGACGGCTTCATCCTGCAGTGCGCCGACCCGGCGATCGCGCGCTGGACGATCGGCGCGGTCCGCGACGCCGCCCGGGCGGCCGGCCGGGACCCGGGCGGCATCACGATCTGCGTCGCGGCCCCGGCGTACGTCGGCGACGATCTGCCGCACCAGCGCGAACAGCTGCGCTGGTTCGGCGGGATGGTCGGCAACCACGTCGCCGACCTGGTGGCGCGGTACGGCTCGTCGGGGGCGGTACCGCGGGAGCTGACGGACTACATCCGCGAGCGGGAGGGGTACGACTACAGCCACCACGGCAAGGCGGGCAACCCGTCGACGGAGTTTGTCCCGGACGAGATCGTCGACCGGTTCTGCCTGCTGGGGCCGGCCTCGGCCCAGGTCGAACGGCTGCAGGAGCTGGCCGAGCTGGGTGTCGACCAGTTCTCGCTGTACCTGATGCACGACGACCGGGAGGCGACGCTGGCGTCCTACGGGACGCAGATCATCCCGAAGCTCACCGCGTAGGGCCCGCCCCACCGCGGATCCGGGGGCGCGCACCAGCGCGTCCCCGGTCCCGGTGCCGGGACGATCGGGTGATGAACCTTCGTGTTGCGCTGGCCCTGGGGGCCGTCGCGAGCGCAGTCGCCGGAATTGCGCCCGCGGCCGCGGCGAGCCCCGCACCGATCGTCTGGGAAGCTTCCTGCCCGGCCGGCTACGAATGCGGCCACCTCGACGTCCCACTGTCCTATCAGGACCCATCGGCGGGCACGGTCCGCCTCGCGGTGGGTCGCCTGCCCGCCACCGACCAGGCCCACAAGCTGGGCACGATCTTCTACAACCCGGGCGGCCCCGGCTCGTCCGGCCGGTTCGCGCCGGCGCTGACACCGGCGTTGCACGCCCGCTTCGACATCGTCGGGTTCGACCCGCGCGGCGTCGGCGCGAGTGCGAAGATCAGCTGCTTCACCGATCCCTCCCAGCTGGAAGTCCTGCAACGAGCCCTCGGCACGTTCCCGCTGACCCGCGCGGCCGAACAGCAGCAGATCGCCGACACCCGCGTGGTCACCGACCTCTGCGAGCGGAACGCCGGTCCGCTGGCGAACCACCTCTCGACCGGAACGATCGCCCGCGACCTGGACCGGCTGCGCGCGGCGTTCGGCGAGCCGAAGCTGCGGTACTACGGCAAGTCGTACGGCACGTACCTCGGCGAGACGTACGCGAACCTGTTCCCCGGCCGGGTCGGCACACTGGCCCTCGACGCGGTCGACGACCCGGTGCGCTGGTCGACCGGCGCCGCCCCGATGAGTTACCGCCTGCACGGCTTCGCGGACGCCCCGCGAGCGCTCGAATCCTTCCTGGCCGCCTGCGGCGCCCGTTGCCCGTTCGACTACCCGGCAATTCTCGACCGGCTCGAGCGCGGCCCGATCACGGTGACCGACACGACCGGGCGCCAAGTGGTCGTCACCTACCAGGGCGCGATCGCCCGTATCCACGACTACCTGACCGACGCCCAGTCCGCTCCCCGCCTGGCGGCCTTCCTCCAGGCTCTGGCGGATCCGGCATCTCCCGCCCCGGCAGCACAGGGCGGCCCACCGGACATCGACTCCCTCCTGGGCGGCGGCGCCACGCTCTGTTCGGACGCGGCGAATCCTCGTGACCCGGCCGTGTGGTGGAACTACGCCCGGCGCGCGGACGAAGTAGGGCGGGGCTTCGGGCCGTTCGACGTCTACAAGACGCTGCCGTGCGCAACTTGGGACGTGAGAGATCCGGGCCGCTACGCGGGACCGTGGAACCGCCCGACGGCCCCGATCCTCCTGCTGGCCAACCGCCAGGGCGACCTGGAGACGCCGTACGCGGGAGCGCAGCGAACCGAGCGCCTGCTGGGGAACGCACGCCTGCTGAGCCTCGACACGTACGGCCACGGCGCCCGCGGAAAGAGCGCGTGCATCGACGGCTGGCTGGACCGCTACTTCGGCACGGGCGCAGTCCCGGCGCCGGGCACCGTCTGCGCACCGGACCGAGGCCCGTTCGGCTGAGGCTCCCTGCCGGATGTCCTCCAGGGCGTCGCGCAGCTCGGCGAGCCCGACCGAGCCGAGCGCCAGCCGGAGCGAATGGGGCACGGCGGGCGTCGTCGCGGACGGCTCCGCGGTGGCGACGACGACCCGCCCCCGCGGAGCGCCGCGGCGATCCGGTCCCTGCATTCCCGAGGACCACGGGCGAGGGCGGTCAAGATTTTCCGCCCCAACTCGACCGCCGTGGACCAATCTCCTGATTTCTTTCCCGCGGCCAGTAACAGACGCAACGAACCCAACCGATCCAGACAGGGCATCCCCGTAACCGGACGATCTTCTTCGAGATCCGGACTGATTCCCGCACAGAACGGCACCGGCATGGACATCGCTGAGCGCGCGCAGGCACTCGCCTTGAAGATCCGCAAGCACAAGGACGGCATCGAAACCGAAGAGGCGACCAAGAACGCCTTTGTGATGCCGTTCATCAGCACCGTCCTGGGTTACGACGTGTTCAACCCGGCCGAAGTCATCCCCGAGTTCACCGCCGATGTCGGGACCAAGCGGGGCGAGAAGATCGACTACGCGATCGTACACAACGGTCAGGTGCAGGTCCTCGTCGAGGCCAAGAAGATCAATGATCCGCTCCGGATCGAGCACGCTTCACAGCTGTTCCGCTACTTCGCCGTGACGAATGCCCGTATCGCCGTCCTGACGAACGGGCAGGTGTACGAGTTCTACACCGACCTCGACGCCCCGAACCGGATGGACGCGAAGCCGTTCCTGGTGCTCGATTTCGCCGACATCGACGACACCCTGCTGCCCGAATTGGCCAAGCTCACCAAGGAGTCCTTCGACCTGGACTCCGTCATCAGCGCCGCGGGCGAACTGAAGTACATCGGGCAGTTGAAGCGCATTCTCGCGGCTCAGTTCAAGGAGCCCGAGGACGAATGGGTGAAGTTCCTGACCACGCGGGTGTACGAAGGCGCGTTCACGCAGCGGGTCCGTGACCAGTTCGGTCCGTTGGTGGCCAAAGCGGCTCGCCAGTTCCTGAACGAGCAGGTCAACGACCGCCTGAAGAACGCCCTCGGCGGGCCCGACTCCTACGTGAGCGTGTCGAGCGGCAGCGTCATCGAGCCGGAGCAGCCTGAGCCGGCGCCGGCCGTCGAGGCCGGGGCAGCCGGGGTGGCCGATGACACCGAGCGGGTCGTCACGACCGAGGAAGAACTCGAGGGCTACCGGATCGTCCGCGCCATCGTCTGCGGTGAGGTCGCCGCCGCGCGGGTGGCGGCTCGGGACACCAAGACCTACTTCGGCGTGCTGCTGGACGACAACAACCGCAAACCGATCGCGCGGCTCTGGTTCAACCGGTCGAAGAAGTACCTCGGGGTGTTCGACGAGAACAAGGTCGAAACCCGCCTGCCGATCAGTGCGGTCGAGGACATCTACCAGCACGCCGACCACTTGAGGAGCACGGTGGCGAGGTACCTCGCCACCGTGCGCACGCCGGAACCGGCGCCGGCTCAGTCCACCAGCGCCTGGTAGACCAGCTGCCGCAGCTGGGGACGGAGGCGGTAGGTGCTCGAGGGGAGCAGTTGCGTGTAGAAGCCCACCGTCAGGTCCTCGTCCGGGTCCACCCAGAAGGCCGTCGATGCCGCTCCTCCCCAGGCAAATTCGCCCGGGGACGACAACGTTCGGGCCTTCACCGGGTCCTCCAGGACCGAGAAGCCGAGGCCGAAGCCGTGGCCGTCGAAAGGCATCTCCGCGAACAGGGGACGGCCGAAAGCCTCCAGGTCCACCCGGCCCGGTAGGTGGTTGCTCACCATCAACGCCACCGTTCGCGGGGACAGCAGCCGGACGTCGTCGAGGGCGCCGCCTCGGAGGAGCATCTCCGTGAAACGCCAGTAGTCCCGGGCCGAGGACACCAACCCGCCGCCGCCGGAGAGGCAGTCCGGGCGGGATGCTCCCATGCGGCCGAATGCGTCGTTGCGGACTGCTCGGCCCGATGCCGGGTCTCGGACGTACATCGCCGCCAAGCGGGAGGGGGACGATGCCACGAAACCCGTGTCCGTCATGCCCAGCGGGGCGAAGATGCGGGACTCGAAGAACTCGTCCAGCGGCTGGCCTGACACCACTTCGACGAGCCGGCCGAGGACGTCGGTGGCGATCGAGTAGTTCCACTCCGTTCCCGGCTGGAACAGCAGCGGCAGCTTGGCCCACTGCTCCGAACACGCCGCCAGGTCGAGACCCGGCGGGGTGCCCCACTCGAAGCCCGCCGCGCGGTAGATCGCGTCCACCGGGTGGCCGTGGTGGAAGCCGTACGTGAGGCCCGCCGTGTGCGTCAGCAGGTGCCACACGCGGATCGGCGAAGTGGCCGGCTCGGTCAGCGGCGCCAGCGCCGATCCCTTGACGTACACCCGCGGCGCAGCGAACTCGGGCAACCAGCGCGAGATCGGGTCGTCCAGCTCCAGCAGGCCCTCTTCGGCCAGCATCATCGCCGCGACCGAGGTGATCGGCTTGGACATCGAAAAGATGCGCCACAGCGTGTCGGTCTCCACCGGCGAGGACGCCTCGACGTCCCGGGAGCCGCCGCGGCCGAGGTGGACGATGCGGCCGTGCCTGCTCACCACCGCGAGCCAGCCCGGCAACCGTCCATCCTCGACATACCGGTCGAAATGCCGGTCGATCCGGGCCAGCCGCGCCGCGTCGAAGCCGGCCTCGGCCGGGTCGACGTCCACTTCGAAATCCGCCATGCGGCGAGGCTACTTCTCCCGCGCCCGCTCGGCCGCCTTCTCCTCGCGCCACGCCTCGTCGTTCTTGCCGTAGCGCCAGTAACCCGAGATCGACAGCAGCTCGCGTCGCACGCCGCGCTCGTCGAGCAGGTAGCGCCGCAGCTCGCGCACGAAGCCCGCCTCGCCGTGGACGAACGCCTGGACGACGCCCTCGGGCCACGGCAGCTCGCGCACCGCCGCCGCGACGTCGCCGCCCGATGCCCGGTGCAGCCACGTGATCTGCGCGTCCGCCTTCGTGACCAGCGGCTGCTCCTCGGCCTCGTTTTCGACCAGGATCACCGCGTGGGCCGGGACGCCGGCGGGCAGCGCTTCGAGCGACGACGCGATGGCCGGCAACGCGCTCTCGTCTCCCGCCAGCAGGTGCCAGTCCGCCTCGGCGCCGGGCGCGTACGCCCCGCCCGGGCCCAGCACCAGCAGCTCGTCACCCGGCTGGGCCGAGGCCGCCCACGGGCCCGCGATGCCCTCGTCACCGTGGTGGACGAAGTCGAGGACGAGCTCGCCGGCCTGCGCGTCGAACGCGCGCACCGTGTACGAACGCTGCCGCGGCCAGTGCTCGCGCGGCATCGTCGCCCGGCACTCCTGGACGTCGAACGGCTCCGGGTACTCGACCCCGGGGACCTTGAACAGCACCTTCACGTAGGCGTCGGTGAATTCGTTCGGCGTGAACTGCGCGATCCCCTCGCCGCCCGCGACGATCCGGATCATGTGCGGGGTCAGCCGCTCGGTCCGCAGCACCCGCAGCCGCGCCGCGGGACGCCCGGACCGCCGGGGTGCTTCAGCCATCGGCCACTCCAACCATCGCTAAGGCTTACCTAAGTCAGCCTACGCGCCGAAATCGGCACGGGGCTACTCAGGTGTGCTCAGTTCCGCGAGCAACCTCCCGAACCCCCTGGTCACCTCCTTCCGGAACCCGAAGAAAAACCGGTTCGCCAACGGCACTCCCCATCGGCCCCACGACGCCGCGTTGACCACCCGGTGCTCGACGCGCGCCCCCGCCGGATCGGCCGTGACGCGGTATTCGCCCCGGTACCACCAGCCGCCCTGCACCGCGACGCACCCGCGCTCCCGGTCGATCTCCATCCGCATCGGGTGGCCACCGCCGCCCAGCATCAGCCGCAGCCGTTCGAACACCTCGGCGGGCGGCCGCGCGACCACCCCCGACGCCTCCGCAAGCGTTTTCACCCGCGTGGATCCGAAACCCGCGTGTTCTGGAACGCCGTGATCAGCCACTCGCCCTCCTCCCGGACGAGCACGAAGGACACGGTCGACTCGCGCCCTTCGTCGGCGACCGCCGCCCCGGACAGCGACGAACCGCCGCCGACGACCGCCACCGCGACATCCGGCCGGACGAACCGCACCTTCGCTTCCCCGCCGAGCGACCCGGTCAGCTTCGACCCTCGCAACGGCCCCTCGAACAGCGCCCGATGCGAGCTCTCGATCGCTTCCCGGCCCGGGAAGTTCATCCCGAAGAACGTCACGTAGTCCGCATCCTCGGTGAAGAGCCGCCCGTATGCGGCGGCATCACCGGCGTTCCACGCGTCGGCAAGCCGGCCCAGCACCCCGCGAACTTCGGCAACAGCAGTCATCACGACCCCCTTGAAACAGCCCCTACGAACATCGTTCGCCTCACGAACACCGTTCTACTCTCGAACGCCGTTCGCGTCAAGTACAGTGTTCGGGTGACCGTTCCCCCGCCGCCGTGGCGCAGCGCTCCCCGCCGCCGTGCCGCGAAACCCGTTCTTTCCCAGGCCTCGATCGTCCGAGCGGCCTTGATCGTCCTGGACGACGAGGGGTTCGACGCGGTCACCATGCGGCGGATCGCCCAGGAACTGGAGACCGGGCCCGCCTCGCTCTACGCGCACGTGTCGAACAAGGAAGAACTGGCGGAGCTGATGCTCGACGCCGTGCTCGCCGACGTGCTGGTCCCCGAGCCGGACCCGGCGCGCTGGGACGAGCAGGTCAAGGACCTCGTCCGCGACCAGATCCAGGTGATGGCCGCGCACCGCGGCATCGCGCGCATCGCGTGGGACATCGCCGTACCGGTCACGCCCAACTCGCTGAAGCAGGGCGAGGGCATGCTCGCCCTGCTTCGCGCCGGTGGGCTGACGCTCAAGCAGGCAACCTTCGCGGGCGACGCCCTTTCCCTTTACGCCAAGGCGTACGCCTACGAAGCAAGCGGCTGGACCTGGGGCGAGATCGACCAGGCCGAAGCCGGCGAACGCGGCCGGCAGATGGTCGCGTACATGCGGTCACTGCCCGCCGAGTCGTTCCCCAACCTGCTGCAGGCCGGCGAGTTCTTTTCCGCGGAAACGGCGAAGGAACGCCTCGAGTTCGCGCTCGAGGCGTACCTCGCCGGGCTGAAGGTCCTGGCGAAGAACTAGGGCCGCAGCACGATCTTGCCGCGGGTGTGCCGCCGCTCCAGCTCGCGGTAGGCGTCCCGGACCTCCTCCAGCGGAAACACCCGGGCGATCGGCAGCTCCAGCAATCCCTTGTCCAGCAGCAGACCCAGCTCGCGCAGGACGTCGGCCGACGCGCCCGCCGCGTTGCCGTCGGTCTTGACGTTGTACTTCTCGGCCGCGGCCCAGTCGATGATCGTGTCGATCCGTCCCGGGTGGATGCCCAGGTGGAGCGCCAGTTCCACGTACCCGGAGCCGAAGGTGTCCACGAACGCGTGCACGCCGGAAGGCGCGGCTTCCCGGATCCGCGACAGCACGCCCTCGCCGTAGGCGACCGGGATGACGCCGAGCCCGCGCAGCCACTCGTGGTTCGCCTCGCCGGCCAGGCCGATCACCGTGGCCCCGGCCAGCTTCGCGAGCTGGACAGCCAGGGAGCCGACCCCGCCCGCGGCGCCCGAGACGACGACGGTGTCACCCTCTCGCGGGCAGACCGCGGCCACCGCGGCGTACGCGGTCGTGCCGGCGACGAACAGCGAACCGGCGACCTCCCACGGCACACCGTCCGGCCGCGGCGTGAGGTTCTCGGCCTCGGCGACGACGAACTCGGCGTGGCTCGACCGCGTGTCGACGAACCCGATCACCTCGTCGCCGACAGCGATGTCCGAGACGCCTTCGCCGAGCGACGCGACAACCCCCGCGAAATCGCTGCCTTGTCCCGAAGGGAACGTCGCCGGGAAGCGTTCGTGCAGGAATCCCTGCCGGATGGCGGCCTCGCCCGGGTTGATCCCGGCGGCCCGCACCTCGACGAGCACCTGGCCCGGTCCTGGGACCGGCCGGGGGACGTCCTCGACCCGCAGGACCTCCACGTCGCCGTATTCGTCGAACCTGATCGCGCGCGCCATGGGGCCTCCTCTAAGTCGTTGCTGAATACAAGCAACGACCCGGCTCCCGGTTTTAATCCCTACCCGGCGAGGCGGCGGACCACGCCGTCGGCCAGCAGCCGGCCGCGGTCGGTGAGCACCGCGCGGCCCCGGGAGTCCAAAGCGGACGGATCGAGCAGTCCTTCGGCCGCGGCCGCCCGCGCCTCGGCCAGCCCCGGCTCGTCGAGCACGTCGAGCGGCAGCCCCTCGGCGACGCGCAGTTCGAGCATGATCCGCTCGAGGTGCTGGTCGTCGTCGGTGAGCACCTCGCGCCCGCCCGCGGGCGAGTCGCCGGCGGCCAGGAGCGCCGCGTACCGGGCCGGGTGCTTGACGTTCCACCAGCGCACCCCGCCGACGTGGCTGTGCGCGCCCGGACCGGCGCCCCACCAGTCGTCACCCCGCCAGTAGCCGAGGTTGTGCCGGCAGCGGGCCGCGTCGGACGCCGCCCAGTTCGACACCTCGTACCAGCGCAGCCCGGCCGAGGACAGCATGGCGTCGATCATCTCGTAGTCCGCGGCCAGGACGTCGTCGTCCGGCGCCGGCAGCTCGCCCCGGCGGACGCGGCGGGCCAGCGCCGTGCCCTCCTCGACGATCAGCGCGTACGCCGAGACGTGGTCGACGCCGGCGGCCAGCACGGCGTCGAGCGTCGCCCGCAGGTCGTCGGCGCGCTCCCCCGGCGTGCCGTAGATCACGTCGAGGTTCACGTGGTCGAACCCGGCCGCGCGCGCTTCGGCGGCCGCCGCGCCCGGGCGGCCCGGGGTGTGCACGCGGTCGAGGATCTTCAGCACGTGCGGCGCGGCCGACTGCATGCCCAGCGACACCCGCGTGTAGCCCGCTTCGCGGATGCCGGCGAAGAACTCCGGCGACGTCGACTCCGGGTTCGATTCCGTCGTCACCTCGGCCCCCGGCGCCAGCCCGAAGACGTCGCGGACGGCGTCGAGCACCGACCGCAGCCCGTCCGCGCCCAGCAGCGACGGCGTGCCGCCGCCGACGAACACGGTGTCGGCGGCGGGCGGCACGACGAGCACGCGCGCGGCGAGTTCGAGTTCGCGCCGCAGCCCTTCGAGCCAGGACTGCGGCGACGAACCGGTGTCGAGCTCGCCCGCGGTGTAGGTGTTGAAGTCGCAGTACCCGCAGCGCGTGGCGCAGAACGGGACGTGCACGTACACCCCGAACGCTCTGCTGCCCAGCCCCTTCAGCGCGCTTTCCGGCAACGCCGGATCGATCGGTGTGGCGGGGTCGGGACGCAGCTGGGGCACGCTCGAATTGTCCACCCCGTCACGCCCGGTCGCCTCAAGGGGCCGATCGGGTTAACACCTGTTACGACGCCGGGAGGTTGGCCGCCGCCCAGTCCGGATCGACCGGGATCAGCTCGATGACGTCGAGCAGCACGCCGTTCGGATCCGCGACGTAGAAGTGCCGCTGCCCGTAGACCTCGTCGATGACCGGGGTGACCAGCTCGACCCCCGCCTCTTCCAGCCGGTTCGCCTCGGCGCGGGCGTCTTCGACGACGAGGCCGAACATCAGCCCGGCCGCCTCCCGCGCGCGGTGGGCCGGCGGCACCGACTCGTGCCCCCGCTGCACGAAGCTGATCTCGTACCCCGGCGCGCCGGCGTTGACGCTGGCGAACCAGTCGAGCTCGACGGTGACCGGCAGGCCGACGACGTCCGCGTAGAAGCGGGTGGTCGCGGCGACGTCGTCGACCAGGTAGCCCGCCCCGAAACCCTTGACCTGCATCAGCGGATCCTCTCCCTCAAATCACTGTGTCCGTAGTACTCTAATCATAGTGGTAAACAGGGTGCAAGCGAGATTCCCGGCCGTAACGCTCCGCTATCGCATGCGACTTCTCCGGTATGACGGGTCTCGAAGTCGCGGTCGGCTGGCTCATCGCGTGGGCCGTGCGCAAGGCGGGCCGGGTGGGCAAGCGGGTCGACGCCGAAGTCGATCGGGCCGTCGACGCGGGGCTCGACCGGCTGCACGACCTGGTCGCGGCCAAGCTGGGCGACGATCCGGCGCTGGCGAAGCTGCGGGACGAAGCCGCGAAGACCGGCGAAGTGGGCACCCGGACGCAGGCGCGGGTCCGGCTGGCCCTCGAGGACGCCGTGGAGCAGGACCCGGACTTCACCGCCGCGATCGAGCAGGCGGTGGCCGGCCTGGAATCGACCGCCGGCTCGCACGCCGTGGTCGTCCACGGTGACGTCCGCGCCGACCACGGCGGCATCTCGATCGGCGGCGTGACCGGCGGGCAGGTGACGCTCGGGGACCCTCGGGGGCCGGACCGGTCGCAGGGCTGACCGCGTCCGGCTCGCTGCACGCCGCCCACTCCGGCACCGCCATCGGCACGGCGGGCCAGGTCTTCGTCGCCGCGTCCGGCCGGACCGCCGGCTTCGCCCCGGACACCCCGGTGTCGCCGCAGATCAACCAGCTCGCCCCGATCGTGGGCCGCGACGACGAACTCCGGCGGCTGCACGCGGCCGCCGCCGGCCGGCCCGGCCGCCCGGTGGTGCGGGTGCTGGCCGGGCTCGGCGGCGTCGGCAAGACGAGCCTGGCCCGCGCGTACGCCGGCCGGCACCGGGCGGACTACGGCGTCGTGTGGTGGGTGCACGCCGAGGACCCGGCGGCGGTCGACCGGGAGTTCCGCGCCCTGCTGGAACTGCTGAACCCGGACGGGGCCCGGCACATCCAGGACGCGGTGACCGCGGCCCACGCCGCGCTCGCCCGGCAGCCCAAGCCGTGGCTGCTGGTCCTCGACAACGTCACCGAACCGGCCGCCGCCACCCCGCTGATCCCGGCCGCGGGCACCGGCCTGGTGCTGGTGACCAGCCGGGCGACGCACTGGCCCGACCCGCTGCTGGTGCGCGTGACCAAGCTCGGCCTCGACGCCGCCGCCGACCTGCTCCTCTCGTTGAAACCGGACGACGACCGCGCCCGCGCGGTCGCCCTCGCGCGGGAAGTGGACCGGCTGCCGCTGGCGCTGGTCCAGGCCGGGTCGTTCGCCCGCGCCAACGCCCTCGACCTGGGGACCTACCTGCGGCTGTACCGGAAGAACCGCGCCGAGCTCCACCGCGAAGGACGGCTCGGCGACGACTACCCGCACACCGTGGCCACCACCTGGCAGCTGGCCATCGAGCGCCTCCCCGCCACCGCCCGCGCGGTGCTGAACCTGCTGTGCTGCTACGCCTCCGACGCGATTCCCGTCGCCCTGCTGCTGGCTCCCCCCGACCCGGCCTACATCGCGCTGCCGGCGTCGCTGGAACCCCGGCTGCGGCCGCTGCTCGAAAACGAGCTGGCCCGGCACCGGGCGGTGGGCGAGCTGCTGTCCTACAGCCTGTGCACCACGACCGACGGGCAGCAGGCGGTCGACGTGCACCGGCTGCTCCAGGCGGTCAACCGCGAACAGCTGGTGGCCGAGGGAACGGCCGACGACTGGGCGCGGGCGGCCCACGAGCTCCTGCTGGAGATCACCCCGGGCGTGCTGGACGACGCCGAGGCACTGAACCGGTGGAACGTCGTGCACACGCACCTGCGGGCGCTGCTGGAGCACCTCGATCCCGGCTCGCCCGAAACCCTGGCCACGCGCCTCGACCTCGCCGACCGCACCGGGCAGGCCGGCAACGCGGGCGACGCGCAGGCGCAGTTCGCGGCCCTGGTCCCGCTCTGCGAAACCGTGCTGGGCCCGCGGCACCCCGTCACCCTCACCACCCGCAACAACCTGGCGTACTGGACGGCGGTGTCCGGCGACACCGCCACCGCGCTCGCCGGGTGCGCCGCACTGCTGCCGGTCTGCGAAGAGGTGCTCGGTCCCGAACACCCGCTCACCCTGACCGCGCTCGGCAACCTCGCCAACTGGAGCGGGAAATCGGGCGATCCGGCGGGCGCCCGCGAGAAGTACGCGGCCCTGCACGAAACCTACGTCCGGCTGTTCGGCCACCGGGATCCCGGTACGCTCGCCGTCCGCGGCAGCCTCGCCCAGTGGATCGGCCGGACCGGCTCGCCGACCGCCGCGCGTGACGAGTTCCTCGCGCTGCTCCCGATCACCGAACGGGTGCTCGGCCCACACCACCTCGACACGTTCACCGTCCGCGGCAGCCTCGCCCACTGGACCGGCGAAGCCGGGGACGCGGCGCGAGCCCGCGACGAGTTCGTCAGCCTGCTGCCCGCCTGCCGGAACCTGCTCGGCGCGCTGCACCCCTTCACCCTCACCACCCGGCACAACCTGGCCCACTGGACCGGCGAAGCCGGCGATCCGGGCGAGGCGCGCGACCAGCTCACCGAACTGCTGCCGACGTTCGACCGGGTGCTCGGTCCCCAGCACCCCGAGGCCGCGGTCGCCCGCGCGAACCTCGCCCACTGGACGACCATGGTGCCCCCGCGGCCACGGACCGGCGTTCGCGGTCAAAAGGCCAGGTAGACGGCTTGAGTGAGCCCGGTCCCAACATCCGGACGGGGCTCGACCACATTGTGGGCACGTGAGACGCTGGCGACGTGACTCGCGCCGGAATCCGCCTGGTGGCCCGCCGCCACGTCGACCTCCGGCGTGTGGCGAGCGCACTCTGTGTCGTGTCCCGCTGACTCCCCGCCACCACCACGACGGACCGGGCACTGGTCGCGCACGGCAACGCTGCCGCGCGGCCCACGCCCTCCCAACCGCCCCGGAGGACACCCTCATGACCACGCCCACGCGCCAGACCCCAGCCCGCCCCGCGCGTGCCAAGCAGAAGCGCGGTGAAGGGCAGTGGGCGCTCGGTTACCGGGAGCCGCTGAACCCGAACGAGCGGTCCAAGAAGGACGACCACCCGCTCAACGTGCGGGCGCGCATCGAAAACATCTACGCCCACCGCGGATTCGACGCCATCGACCCGGGTGACCTGCGCGGGCGGTTCCGCTGGTTCGGCCTCTACACCCAGCGCAAGCCGGGGATCGACGGCGGCCGCACGGCGACGCTGGAGCCCGAGGAGCTCGACGACCGCTACTTCATGCTGCGGGTCCGCATCGACGGCGGCGCGCTGACCACCGAGCAGCTCACCGTGCTCGGCGAGATCTCGCAGGCGTACGCGCGCGACACCGCCGACATCACCGACCGGCAGAACATCCAGTACCACTGGATCCGGATCGAAGACGTCCCGGCCATCTGGGCCAAGCTCGAGAACGCCGGCATGACCACGATGGAAGCCTGCGGCGACAGCCCGCGCGTCATCCTCGGCTCGCCGGTCGCGGGCATCGCCGCGGCCGAGGTGATCGACGGCACCCCGGCGATCGAGGAGATCAAGCGCCGCTACATCGGCAAGCCGGAATTCGCCAACCTGCCGCGCAAGTTCAAGACCGCGATCTCCGGCCAGCCCGACGTCGCCCACGAGATCCACGACGTCGCCTTCGTCGGCGTGGACCACCCCGAACACGGGCCCGGCTTCGACGTCTGGGTCGGCGGCGGCCTGTCCACCAACCCGATGCTCGGGCAGCGCCTCGGCGCCTGGATCCCCCTGGCCGAGGTCCCGGACGTCTGGGAAGGCGTCATCTCGATCTTCCGCGACTACGGCTACCGGCGGCTGCGCTCGCGGGCCCGGATCAAGTTCCTGGTCAAGGACTGGGGCGCGGAGAAGTTCCGGCAGGTGCTGCAGGACGAGTACCTCAAGCGCGAGCTGATCGACGGCCCGCCACCGGTGGACCCCGCCGTCCCGATCGACCACGTCGGCGTGCACCCCCAGGTCGACGGCAAGTTCTACGTCGGCGCCGCACCGATCGCCGGCCGGTCCAGCGGCGGCACGCTGGTCGCCGTCGCCAAGGCCGCCGAGCGGGCCGGCTCCGGCCGGGTGCGGCTCACCCCGCAGCAGAAGCTCGTCGTGCTCGACGTCCCCGAGGCCCAGGTCGCCACCCTGTCCGCCGAACTGGCCGAACTGGGTCTGGAGACGAAGCCGTCGCCGTGGCGGCGCGGCGTGATGGCCTGCACCGGGCTGGAGTTCTGCAAGCTCGCCATCGTCGAGACGAAGGCCCGCGCGCAACAGCTCGTCGCGGACCTCGAGAAGTCCCTCGCCGACATCCAGGACGGCCTCGACACGCCGGTGACCGTGCACCTCAACGGCTGCCCCAACTCCTGCGCGCGGATCCAGACCGCGGACATCGGCCTCAAGGGCCAGATCGTCACCGACGCCGACGGCAACCAGGTCGAGGGCTTCCAGGTGCACCTCGGCGGCGGGCTCGGCCTCGACGCCGGGTTCGGCCGGAAGCTGCGCGGCCACAAGGTGACTTCGGGCGAGCTGACCGGGTACGTCGAACGGGTCGTGCGCAATTACGTCGCCGGGCGCGAAGACGGCGAGCGGTTCGCGCAGTGGGCTGCCCGCGCCGACGAAAGCGCGCTCCAGTGACCGAACGCGCGGCGCCGTACTACTGCCCCTATTGCGGCGACGAGGACCTCCGGCCGGAAGAGAACGGCGGCTGGCTGTGTTCTGCTTGTCGCCGGGTTTTCTCGGTCAAGTTCCTCGGACTGTCCCTTCCGGAGGTATCCCGATGACCGCCACCGCCGACTACAAGACCCTCGCCGAACGCGCTTCGCGGGAACTCGCCGACGCGACCGCGGAAGAAGCGCTGCGCTGGACCGTCGACACGTTCGGCGACGACTTCATCGTCGCGTCCAACATGCAGGACGCCGTGCTGATCGACCTCGCCACCAAGGTGAAGTCCGATGTGGACGTTCTGTTCCTGGAGACCGGTTACCACTTCCCGGAGACGATCGGCACGCGCGACGCCGTCCAGACGGTCTACCCGGACGTGAAGATCGTGAACGCGCAGGCCGCGCAGAGCGTCGCCGAGCAGGACGCGGAGTACGGCCCGAAGCTGCACGACCGCGACGCCACGCTGTGCTGCAACCTGCGCAAGGTCGTGCCGCTGCGCAAGACGCTGGCGAACTACTCGGCGTGGGTGACCGGCGTCCGGCGCGTGGACGCCCCGACCCGCGCGAACACCCCGATCGTCACCTGGGACGACCGCAACGGCCTGGTCAAGATCAACCCGATCGCGGCGTGGACCGACGACGAGTTCAACGGCTACATCCGCGAGCACGGGATTCTCGAGAACCCGCTGGTGTCGATCGGGTTCCTGTCGATCGGCTGCGCGCCCTGCACGGCTCGCGTGGAGCCGGGGCAGGACCCGCGCAGCGGCCGGTGGGCGGGGCAGAGCAAGACCGAGTGCGGACTGCACGGCTGAGGAAGGGACGCATGACGACCTTGGAGCCCGCGACCGATGCGGCACAAGACAACCTGGCGGCCTTGGAGTCCGAGGCCATCCACATCTTCCGGGAGGTGGCCGGCGAGTTCGACCGCCCGGTGATCCTGTTCTCCGGCGGCAAGGATTCCACGCTGCTGCTGCACCTGGCGATCAAGGCGTTCTGGCCGGCGCCGGTGCCGTTCCCGCTGCTGCACGTGGACACCGGGCACAACTTCGACGAGGTCATCGAGTTCCGCGACCGCGTCGTCGAGCGCCACGGCCTGCGCCTGGTCGTCGCGAAGGTGCAGGACTGGATCGACGACGGGCGCCTGGAGGAGCGCGCGGACGGGATGCGCAACCCGCTGCAGACCACGCCGCTGCTCGACACGATCGCCGAAAACAAGTTCGACGCCGTCTTCGGCGGCGGTCGGCGTGACGAGGAACGAGCCCGGGCCAAGGAGCGGATCTTCAGCCTCCGCAACGCCTTCGGCCAGTGGGAACCGCGCCGGCAGCGGCCCGAGCTGTGGAACCTCTACAACGGGCGGCACCGTCCGGGCGAGCAGGTCCGCGTCTTCCCGCTGTCCAACTGGACCGAGGCCGACGTCTGGAACTACATCGCCCGCGAGAAGGTCGAGCTGCCGTCGATCTACTACGCGCACCAGCGCGAGGTCTACCTGCGCGACGGGATGCTGCTGGCCGAGGGTCCGTGGGGCGGCCCGCGGCCCGGCGAAGAGGTCCGGGAGCTGACCGTCCGCTACCGGACCGTCGGCGACGGTTCGTGCACCGGCGCGATCGAATCCACCGCGGCCACCGTCGAAGAGGTGATCGCCGAGGTGTCGGCTTCGCGGCTCACCGAGCGGGGCGCGACCCGCGCCGACGACCGGATGTCCGAGGCGGCCATGGAAGACCGCAAGCGTGAGGGGTACTTCTGATGAGTTCGCTGCTGCGCCTGGCCACCGCCGGGAGCGTCGACGACGGCAAGTCCACCCTGGTCGGCCGGCTGCTGTACGACACGAAGTCGGTGCTCGCCGACCAGCTCGACGCCGTCACCCGCGCGTCCGTCGACAAGGGACTGTCCACACCGGACCTTTCGCTGCTCGTCGACGGCCTGCGCTCGGAGCGCGAGCAGGGCATCACCATCGACGTCGCGTACCGCTACTTCGCCACGCCGAAGCGGTCGTTCGTGCTGGCCGACACGCCGGGGCACGTGCAGTACACGCGCAACACGGTGACCGGCGCGTCCACCGCGCAGCTGGCCGTGCTGCTGGTCGACGCGCGCAAGGGCGTCATCGAGCAGACCCGGCGGCACGCGGCCGTGCTGGCCCTGCTGGGCGTGCCGCAGCTGGTGCTGGCGGTGAACAAGATCGATCTGGTCGGCTACGACGAGGCGACGTTCACGGTGATCGCCGAGGAGTTCGCCGAGCACGCCCTTTCGCTGGGCTACGAGCGCGGGTCCGTGCTCGCCATCCCGGTGTCGGCGCTGGAAGGCGACAACGTGGCGACGCGCTCGGAGCGGACGCCGTGGTACACCGGGCCGAGCCTGCTGGAGCACCTGGAGGACGTGCCGGTCGCGCCCGATCCGCACGACTCGGCGCTGCGGTTCCCGGTGCAGTACGTGATCCGGCCGCGCACCCCGGAGTACCTCGACTACCGCGGTTACGCGGGCCAGATCGCGGCGGGCACGGTCCGGCCGGGCGACGAGATCGTCGTGCTGCCGCAGGGCATCCGCAGCCGCGTCGAACGCATCGACACCGCGGACGGACCGCTGGCCGAGGCCGGCGCCGGGACGTCGGTGACGCTGCTGCTCACCGACGACATCGACATCTCCCGCGGCGACCTGATCGCCGCCGCGGACGCGCCGCCGCGGATCACCGACGAGATCACCGGCACGCTGTGCTGGCTGTCGTCCAAGCCGCTGAAGCCGGGCGCGCGCGTGCTGGTCAAGCACGGCACCCGCACGGTGCAGGCACTGGTCGACGAGCTGCACGCGCGGTTCGACGAACAGACCCTGTCCAGTGTGGACTCGCCGGCGTCGCTGGAGCTCAACGACATCGGCCGCGTCACGCTGCGGCTGGCCGAGGAGCTGGGCGTCGACGACTACGGCGTCAGCCCGCGCACCGGCGCGTTCCTGGTGATCGACCCGAAGGACGGCGACACCCTCGCGGCCGGCCTGGTGGGTGAGCGCTTCTCGTGACGCCACCCCTGGTCGCCGTCGCGCACGGCAGCCGTGACCCCCGCTCGGCGGCGACCGTGCGGGCGCTCGTCGACGTCGTGCGCGCCCAGGCTCCGGGCGTGCCGGTGCACGAGTCCTTTTTGGACCTTTCCGCACCGCTCGTCACGGAGGTGCTGCGGGGGTTGTACGACTCCGGCCACCGGACGGCGGTCGTGGTGCCGTTGCTGCTGGGCAGCGCGTTCCACGCCCGGGTCGACCTGCCGGCGTTGATCGACTCGGTCGTCTCGGACTGCCCGGGCTTCCGGGTGCAGGTTTCGGACGTGCTGGGCGCCGACCCGGCGCTGGAGGCGGTCGCCTTGGACCGGCTGGCGGCGGCGCCTCACCGTGGGGGCACGGGGGTGCTGGTCAGCGCGGTCGGTTCGTCGAACGCTTCCGCGAACGCGGTGGTGGCTTCGCTGGCCGCGCGGTGGGAAGAGCGGCTGGGTGTCCCGGTGAGCGAGGCGTTCGCGTCCGCCACCCAGCCGGACATCCCCACCGCGGCGGCCGCGTTGCGGACGCGGGGCGTGCGGCACCTGGTCGTCGCGTCGTGGTTCCTGGCGCCGGGCCTGCTGCCGGACCGGATCGCCCGGCTGGCCCGTGAAGCCGACCCGGGCGCGTTCGTCGCCGAGCCACTGGCGGACGACCCGCGCGTCGCGGACGTCGTCGTGGCGCGGTACGCCTCCGCAGTCAGCGGGTTGCTCCGCCAGTACGCCTGACACCGCCGAAAGGCGAGGCTTTTTCACATTTTCGTTACCCAGCGCGCATGGGAACGGTAAATCCTTGACGTCCTACTTAACTTGCCGGTAACAATCGGGTCGGCTGCGCAGCTTTCCTCCCTCCCCTCGTGAAACCGCAGGTAGGTGGACACAGATGAAAGCGCTTCACTTTTCCCGGATCGCCGCGCTGACCGCGGCCGTGGTACTCCCCCTCGCTCTCGCCGCTCCGGCGTCGGCGGCCACCAGCGTCACCTTCGACTGCCAGGCCAACGCGCCGATCGTCGGGCCGCAGAAGGTGGCGCTGAACCAGGACGCCGACGTCAGCGCGCCCGCCACGGTCGCTCCCGGCGGGGCGTTCGACGTCGTCATCGATCCCGCTCCGAACACCGTGCCGGGCACGGTGAGCGGGAACAAGGTCAAGAACATCAACACCTTCGCACTCAAGATCCCCATCCCGGCGAACTCGTCGTACGTCGGCGCGGATCTGGCGGGCGGTTCCGGCCTGGGCGCCACCCCGCCGAAGATCTCGGTCGCGAACGGCGTCGCCACGCTGAGCTTCCCCGGCCCGATCGCCGGCGGCGCGACGTTCGAACTGCCCACCGTCACCGCGCACCTGAAGGCGGGCCAGTCGGGCACGATCCAGACCAAGCTGGCCGGCACCGGCTACACCGACCCGGGCCTGACGTTCAAGGCGGTGGCGAGCACGATCATCGGCGACCTCACCGCGCCGACGGCCTGCTTCCCCAACCCCAGCCCGGTCTTCACCACGACGACCATCGGCTGAGCACCGGATCACCCTACGGGCGAAAGTCCGTAGGGTGATCGCATGGGGAACTTCGAACTCGCTCAGGTCAACATCAGCCGGATGAAGGCGCCGCTCGACGACGAGTCCTTCCGCGACTTCGTCGACGCCCTGGAGCCGGTCAACGCCGTCGCCGACCGCGCGCCGGGCTTCGTGTGGCGGCTGCAGACCGAGGACGGCGACGCGACCTCGGTCCGCGCCTTCGAATGGGACGTGCGCGGCACGTCCGGGATCCTGGTCAACATGTCCGTGTGGACGTCGGTGGAAGCGCTGGCGGACTTCGTGTTCTCCGGCGAGCACCTGGCGATCCTCAAGCGCCGCCGCGAGTGGTTCCACCACGTCCGGGACGTGATGACCGCGCTGTGGTGGGTGCCCGCCGGGTACCGGCCGACCACCGCCGACGCCGAAGCGAAGATCAAGCACCTGCGCGTCCACGGTCCGACGCCCGAGGCGTTCACGCTGAAGCAGCACTTCTCCCCGGCCGCCGCCGCCCGGCAGGGTGAGGCCGATTGGCTGTGCCCCGCGTAACACCGGGCGGGCGAGGCGGATGTGCAAGGGTGTCGGCATGGCTGACGAACTGGTGCACTACGACGTGGTGGGCGGCACCGCCACGATCACCCTGGACTCCCCGCACAACCGCAACGCGCTCTCGGCCCAGTTGCGCCGCGAACTCTCGGACTCGCTGGCCAAGGCGGCCGCCGACGACGCCGTCCGCGTGATCGTGCTGACCCACACCGGGCCGGTGTTCTGCGCGGGGATGGACCTCAAGGAGGCCCGCGGCGCCGGCGCGGGCGACCAGGGCGTGAACGAGTTCCCGAAGATCCTCGAACAGCTGTGGACCAGCCCGAAGCCGGTGGTCGCCCGGCTGGCCGGCCCCGCCCGCGCGGGTGGCATCGGCATGGTGGCGGCGTGCGACATCGCGGTGGCGGTCCCGGAAGCGACGTTCGCCTTCTCCGAAGTCCGCATCGGCGTCGTCCCGGCCATCATCTCCCTGACCGTCCTCCCGCGCCTCGACCCGCGCGCGGCGCACGAGCTGTTCCTGACGGGCGACACCTTCGACGCCCGCCGCGCGGTCGAGATCGGCCTGCTGAACTCGGCGACCGACGACCTCGACGCCGAAGTGGCCCGGTTCGTGAAGTCGCTGGCGGCGGGCGGCCCGAAGGCGCTGGCCGAGACGAAGGCGCTGCTGAGCCGTCCCCGCCCGGCGACCCCCTCGGACGGCTTCGAGGAGATGCTCGGCCTGTCGGCGAAGTTCTTCGCCAGTGAGGAAGGCCAGGAGGGCATCCTGGCCTTCGCCCAGAAGCGCAAGCCGAACTGGGTCCCCCAGGCCTGAAGCGCCCCAATGTGGCGTTGGTTGCGTCCAGCGCACCCAATGTGGCGTTCGGTGCGTCCAACGCACCGAACG
>NZ_JBSGBK010000076.1:0-43253 GCF_053601215.1 Amycolatopsis sp. NPDC004772 | reverse complement strand
CACTCCCTCCCGCCCCCTTTGGGGGTTTGGGGGGCGTCCCCCCCCCCCAACGCCACATTGGGTGCGTTGGACGCACCGAACGCCACATTGGGGCGCTTTCAGCCGAGGAGTTCGGCCAGGCGGTGGCGGGGGACGTCGACCAGGCGCAGGTCGGTGAGGTCGGCCGGGACGTCGAGGGAGACGTTCGCCAGCCGGGCGTGGGCGCGGGTGAGGACCTCGTCCTGGTGCGCCACCGCCTCCGCGACCACCACCGCGTGGCGGTTGTCCGGCGTGCTCCGCAGGTACCGCAGCGCGTACTTCCCCCGCACGAGCGACGCCAGGGCTTCCTGGGACGCCTGGTCGGTCAGGTCCGGGTGGGCGTTCGGCAGCAGCAGCGCCAGGCGCCGGGCGTTGGTGCCCAGCAGTGTCCGCAGCAGCCACGGGCCCGGGTCGGCCGAGAGGTCCATCGCGACCGCGTCGCCCTCGGGGCCGGAGATCGACCAGTCCACCGGCCGCGACTCCAGCGCGAGGCCGCCCGCGCCGGCGATCTCCCTCAGCTTCTCCAGCAGCGCCGGTTTCGTCCCGGCCGCCTCCACCGACTGCGGCCCGTGCGTGTAGATCGCCTTGCCGCTGCGCATCTTCTTGGCCTTCGCCGTCGGCTGGCAGACGTACAGGTCCGCCGCGCTGCCGATCGCCTGAGCGCCGAAGTAGCGGTTGAAGCCCGGCAGGATCGCCTCGAACGTCAGCCCGAGCGTCGCCAGCGAGCGCTGCACCTGCGCACCCAGCGCCGGGTGCCGCGGGCTGTAGCCGTACGCCAGGAGCAGCCGTCCCTCGCTCGGCTCGCGCAGCGCCTGCACCCCGCGCGCCGCGAACAGCCCCATGCCTTCGGGCGTGTACGGCGGGTCGCTGAACACGAGGTCGAAGCCGCTGCTCAACGCGGGTGGCAGCCCGACGCGCAGGTCCGCGTGCACGGTCCGGATCTCGCGGCCGCCGCGGTCGTCGAGGTAGGCGAGCACGCGCTCGTCGAGGTCGGCGACGGTCAGGGCCGCCGACGGGCAGATCGCCCGCACGGCCAGCGACGTCAGGTCGTGGTCGCCGAGGAACAGCAGGCGGGTGGCGGTGAGGTCGTACTGCGCGTCCAGCCAGAGCGCGCGGCGCAGCACGGTCTCCGGTGTGGCCTGCACGTGGTCGAGCGCGGCCAGCGGCGCCGGCACCTCGGCCACCCACTCGGCGACCTTCGGCAGCAGCTCGTGCGCCGCGACGGCTTCGTCGAGCGGGTCGGCGTAGCGCGGCGCGCGGTACTGCAGGTACGACGCCGCGACGCCGGGGGCGATCCGCAGGCGGTCGCCGCTGCGGTCCAGGTCGTCGCCGAGCGCGGCGAGGACGGCTTCCACGCTGCGCCGCGGGGCGGTGCTCAGCCGGACCAGCTCGCCGAGGTCGTGGTCGCCGGTGCGCAGCAGGTCGAGGACGCGGTACAGCGGGCGGACGCCGACGCCGTGCGCGGCGAGGACGTCGTCGAGGGCCTTCACGGACTCTGAGCCTAGTAGCCACCCTGCGGAACAGCGTGCCAACCACCGCGGACTCGGCTACGGTCGAATCCACCGGGACATGGGGAGTGGCAGTGACCATCGAATTCCGCGACGTGACCAAGCAGTATCCGGATGGGACGGTCGCCGTCGACAAGCTGAACCTCACGGTCGAAGACGGCACGATCACCGTGTTCGTCGGCCCGTCCGGCTGCGGCAAGACGACGTCGCTGCGGATGATCAACCGGATGGTCGAGCCGACCGGCGGCCAGGTGCTGCTGGACGGCAAGGACGTCGCCGAGGGCGACCCGGCCCTGCTGCGCCGCGGCATCGGCTACGTCATCCAGCACGCCGGCCTCTTTCCACATCGGACGGTCCTGGACAACATCGCCACCGTGCCGCTGCTTTCGGGCTGGGACAAGGCGAAGGCGCGCAAGCGGGCCGCCGAGCTGCTGGAGATCATCGGCCTGCCGGTCGAGCTCGGCAAGCGGTACCCGGCCCAGCTCTCCGGCGGCCAGCAGCAGCGCGTCGGCGTCGCCCGCGCGCTCGCCGCGGACTCGCCGGTGCTGCTGATGGACGAGCCGTTCTCCGCGGTCGACCCCATCGTGCGCGAGGACCTCCAGAACGAGCTGCTGCGGCTGCAGTCGCAGCTGGGCAAGACGATCGTGTTCGTCACGCACGACATCGACGAGGCCGTCCGGCTCGGCGACAAGGTCGCGGTGATGCGGGTCGGCGGCAAGCTGGCCCAATACGGCACGCCCGCCGACGTGCTGCGGCACCCGGTGGACGACTTCGTCGCGTCCTTCGTCGGCCGCGACCGCGGCTACCGTGGCCTGTCGTTCCTCTCCGCCGAAGGGGTCGAGGTCAAGGAACTGGAGCTGATCGAGGTCGGCGCCACCGTCGCGGCGAGCGACGGCTGGCGGCTGGCAGTCAACACCGAGAAGCAGCCCCGCGGCTGGCTGCCGCCGAACTCCACTGTGGACGGCGCACTGTCCGAAGACGACCTCGTGGCCGGCGGCTCGCTGTGGGTGCGGGGCACGCCGATCCGCGGCGCGCTCGACGCGGCGTTGTCGTCGCCGGCCAGCCTCGGTGTGGTCGTCGACGAAGAACACCGCGTGCTCGGCGCCGTGGTCGCGCGGCAGGTCCTGGACGTCATCGAGGGCACGCCCCAGGCGTCATGAGCTTCTTCGACGAGCTCGGGCGGTACCTGAGCAGCGCGAACAACCGCGGCCAGATCCTCGGCGACCTGGGCGACCACGTCTACCTGGCGCTGCTCCCGCTGGTGCTCGGCATCGTGCTGGCGATCGCGGCGGGCTGGCTCGGCCACCGCTGGCGGCCCGCGCGGCAGGTGCTGATGGTCGTGGCGAACCTGCTCTACACGATCCCCTCGCTCGCGCTGTTCGTCGTCATCCCCGGCCTGATCGGGTCGAAGATCCTGGACAGCGTCAACGTCGTCGTCGCGCTGACCATCTACACCACGGCGCTGCTGGTCCGGCCGGTGCTCGACGCCCTCGACGCGGTGCCGCCGCCGGTGGTCGCCGCCGCGACCGCGGTCGGCTACAAGCCGGTGCGGTGCTTCTTCGCCGTCGAACTGCCGCTGTCGGTGCCGGTGCTGGCGGCCGGCGTGCGGGTCGCGTCGGTCAGCAACATCAGCCTGGTCAGCGTCGGCGCGCTGATCGGCACCGGCGGCCTCGGCGTGCTGTTCACCGACGGCTTCCAGCGCGAGTACTTCTCGCCGATCGTGGTCGGCATCGTGCTGACGCTGCTGCTGGCACTGGTCGTCGACCTCGTGCTGGTGGGCGCGCGAAACCTGCTGACGCCGTGGACCCGGGTGGGAGCCGCATGATCACCGACCTCTTCCGCTGGTTCGGCGACCCGGCGCACTGGTCCGGGCCCGACGGCGTCCCGCTGCGGCTGCTGGAACACCTCGGCTACACCGGGCTGTCGCTGGTGATCGCGCTGGTCATCGCGGTGCCGCTGGGGTTGTTCGTCGGCCACACCGGCCGCGGCGGCGTCGCGCTGGTGAGCGTCGGCAACGCCATCCGCGCCCTGCCGACGCTGGGCCTGGTGACGTTCCTGTTCCTGCTCTTCACCGAGAGCGTCACCTCGACGATCATCGGGCTCGTCGTGCTGGCCGTGCCGCCGATCCTGGCCGGCACGTACGCGGGGCTGCAGGCGACCGACCACGGCGTGGTCGACGCCGCCGAAGGCGTCGGGATGACCGGCTGGCAGCGGCTGTGGAAGGTCGAGGTGCCGATCTCGCTGCCGCTCGTGCTCGGCGGCATCCGCAACGCCGTGCTCCAGCTCGTGGCGACCGCCGCGGTGGCCGCGTACGTCGGACTCGGTGGCCTGGGCCGGTTCCTGCTCGACGGACTGGCCATTTTGGACTACTCCGAGGTCATCGCGGGCGCCCTGCTGACGACGCTGCTGGCCATCGTCCTCGACCTGCTCTTTTCCTTGCTGAACCGCGCTTTGGTGCCGCGGGGCGTCCGGCTCGCGGCGGCCGCGAAGAAGGTGACGGCGTGAAGCGGCTGGTTTCCCTCGTGGCGGTCTTGGTCCTGGCCGCCGGTTGCGGCAACCCGCTGGCCGGTGGCGGCGAGGGCGGCACGTCCGGCGACATCATCATCGGGGCGTCCGACGTCGGTGAAAGCCTGTTGCTGGCCCAGATCTACGCCGGGGCGCTGCGGCAGGCGGGTGCTTCGAACGTGACCGTGCGGCCGCCGGTGGGCAGCCGCGAGGTCGTCGTCAAGGCACTGCAGGACAAGTCGCTGTCGGTGGTCCCGGACTACAGCGGGAACCTGTTGCGGTACTTCGACAAGGACACCACGGCGACGACGTCCCAGGACGTCTACGCCCAGCTGAAGCAGAAGATCCCGGCCGGCTTCGAGGTCCTGGACCAGGCTCCGGCCGAAGACAAGGACCTACTCGTCGTCGGGCCGCAGCTGGCGGCGTCGGGCGTCAAAACGTTCTCCGACCTGGGGAAGCGCTGCGGCGAGCTGGTGTTCGGCGGGCCGGGCCAGTGGAGCAGCCGCTGGAAGGACAAGATCAAGTCGCTGTACGGCTGCGAGTTCAAGGAAATCCGCACGACGGACACGGGCGGCCCGGTGACGGTGGCGGCGCTGAAGTCCGGTGACGTCCAGGTGGCGGATCTCTTCAGCACGTCGTCGACGATCGCGGCCAACGGGTTCGTGCCGCTGGTCGACGACAAGAACATGTTCCCGGCGCAGAACATCGTGCCCCTGGTGGCGAAGGGAACGCTGTCGCCCGCCGAGGTGGCGGCGCTGAACCGCGTCTCGGCGGCGCTGACCACCGAACAGCTGACGCGGCTGAACGTCGAGTTCACCGAGGAGAAGCGGAATCCCCTGGACATCGCGGAGGACTTCCTCGCGCGGGCTTAGCCCGCGCCTCCGCGCGGAGCGTCCAGCAAGGCGCACAGCCGGTCCAGCGCGGTGGCCCACGGTCGCGCGGTGAGGACCGGGATCCCGTGTTCGCCGGCCCGCGCGGCCAGCCAGTCGCCGTAGCGGGCGCTGACCTGTGCCCGGCTGCGCTGCTCGCCCTCGTCCGGTTCCCGCTCCAGGTAGTTGGCCACCAGCCGGCCGGGGTCGGGTTCGTGCAGGAACACCGCGCGGACCCGGCCGCCGGCCGCTTGGCCGGCGAACGAGTCCTGCGCGGCCAGCGCGGGCAGCAGGTAGTCGCCCTCGATGACGACCGGGGTGCCGGTCTCCAGGTGGTTGCCGATCACCGCCTCCAGCGCCGGCTGCAGCGCCTCGGCCACCGCGATCTGCAGCTCCAGCACCCGCGGCACCGGCAGGCTGCCGGCGTCCGGATGGGTGTCCCAGTAGTGCACCAGCGGCTGCTGCGCCGGGGTGGTCATCCGCTGCACGGCGAGAACGAGGTCGTCCACCTCGACGATCGGCACCTCGTACCGCCGGGCCAGCGGGTAGCTGAGCCGGCTCTTGCCGGTGCCGGACGCGCCGCCCAGCAGCAGCACCCGCCAGTCACGCTCGCTCACCGCTCAGCCCTGCCGGGTGGGGCGGATGGTGAGGTCGCCGATCTCGACGTCGTCCGGCTGCTCGATGGCGAACGCGATCGCCCGCGCCACCGCCTCGGGAGCGATGCCGAGCGCGGCCATCGCCTGCTGCGCCTGCTCGCGCTGCGCGGGATCCTCGACGTGGTCGACCAGCTCGGTGCGCACGTACCCGGGCGAGATCGACGTCGTGCGCAGGACGCCGTCGGTCGACTCCTGGCGCAGCGCCTCCAGCAGCGTGCGGACGGCGTTCTTGGTGCCCGCGTAGACGGCCTGCGTCGGGACGATCTTCAGCCCCGACGTCGAGACGGTCGTGACGAAGTGCCCGCGGCCCTGCGCGCGGAACACCGGCAGCGCGGCGGCGATGCCGTGCAGCACGCCGCGGAGGTTGACGTCGATCATCGCGTCCCAGTCTTCGACGTCGACGGCGCTCATCGGTGCGATCCGGGCGACGCCGGCGTTGGCCACCAGCACGTCGAGGCGGCCGAAGCGCTCGACGGCGAGGGCGACGAGCCGCTCGAGATCGGCCCGGCGGGTCACGTCGACGTCCAGCAGTTCCGCGCGGCCGCCGTCGGCGCGGATCTTCTGCGCGAGCACTTCCAGCCTTTCGGTGCGCCGGGCGCCCAGCACGACAGCCGCGCCACGGCTCGCCAGCCCGACGGCCGTCGCCTCACCGATTCCGCTGCTCGCGCCCGTGATGGCGACGACCTTGTCCAGTCCGTTCGTCATGGCACCTCCCGCTAAACTGACAACTGTCCGCTTAAGCTTACCGGACAGTTGTCCACTTATTCGAGGAGCCGTCTTGCCGCGTTCGGACGCCGTCGCCAACCGCGACCGGATCGTCGAGGCCGCCCGGGACGAGCTGAGCGAGTCCAACGGCGCGGCCGAGGAGCTGAAGCTGCACCGGGTCGCCAAGGCCGCGGGCGTCGGGCAGGGCACGCTCTACCGGCACTTCCCGACGCGCGAGCACCTGCTGGCGGAGGTCTACCGGGCCGAGTTGACGCAGCTCGTCGGCACGGTGGCCCCGCTGTTGGCCGAGCACTCCCCGCTGGACGCGCTGGCCCGCTGGCTGGACCGGCTGGTCGAGTACGCGCGCGTCAAACGCGGCGTCATGGCGGCGATCGAGGTGCCGGCGTGGCAGGACCTCTACGACGGTCAGCACCACCGGCTCGACCAGGCGCTCGAAACGCTGCTGGACCGGGGGCAGGCCGCGGGGGAGATCCGCGCCGGTGTCGACGCCGCCGACGTCATCCTGCTGCTCGGGGCGTTGTCCCGGATCCCGGAAGCGGAGTGGGATGCGCGCGCGCCCCGGATCGTCGCGGTGATCGTCGACGGCCTGCGCGCTTAGGCGTCGGCGGCCAGTTTGAGGCCGAGGCCGATGAAGATCCCGCCGGTGGCGACCTCGATCCGCCGCTGGTTCTTCTTCTTGCGGACCCACCCGCCGAGCCGGCCGGCGAGCACGCCGACGGTGCCGTCGACGAGGAACTCGAACGCGATCATGATCGCCCCGAGGACGGCGAACTGCAGCCAGAGGTGGCCGCGGGCGGGGTCGATGAACTGCGGCAGGAAGGCGATGGTGAAGGTGACCATCTTGGGGTTGAGCAGGTTGGTGAGCAGGCCGGAAAGGTAGGCGCGGTCGCTCTTCCGCTCCACGAGCGGCTTGCGGTTCCGGATGGCCTGGACGCCCAGGTAGATGAGGTACGCGGCCCCGGCGATCCGGACGACGGTGAAGGCCACGGGAACGGCGGCGAAGAGCGCGGCCAGCCCGGCCGCGGCGACGGCGACGTGGATGGCCTCGCTGGTGGCGACCCCCGCGGTGGCGAGCAGCCCGGCTTTCGGGCCGCCGCGCATGCCGCAGCCGAGGATGAAGAGCATGTCCGGGCCGGGCGTCACCATGGCGATCGCGGTGGTGACGAGAAAGGCCAGCAGGAGGTGCGGGTCGACCGGCATGCCTCGATCCTGACACGCCGGCCGTGGTGCGCGAACTGCTTTCCGCGCCCGGCCGGGAGCCGAAACCCGATTGCCGTCCGCGGCCGGCGCGGGCAAGGTGGCGACCATGCTGATCCGCCGCGAGACGCTCGCCGATCAGGCGGCGATCCACGCCGTCCACAGCGAAGCGTTCCGGCGCGAACCCGGCGTCACCCCGATCGAGGCGCCCCTCGTCGACGAACTCCGCGCCGACGGCGACCTGATCGACGCCCTCTCGCTGGTGGCCGTCCGCGGCAACACCGTCGTCGGGCACGTCTGCTGCAGCCGGGCTCGCCTCGGCGAAGACGCCGAAGCCGCCGTCGGGCTCGGGCCGCTCGGCGTGCTGCCCGCGCACCAAGCCGCCGGTGTCGGCTCCGCGCTGATGCACGCCGTCGTCGGCGCGGCGGACGCCCTCGGCCACGGCCTGGTCGTCCTGCTCGGCAACCCGGCCTACTACTCGCGGTTCGGCTTCGTCACGGCGTCGGACCTGTCGATCACCGCCCCGGATCCGCAGTGGGGCGAGCACTTCCAGGCGCGGACGCTGGCCGCGTACGAACCCACCCAGGCGGGCGCCTTCGAGTACGCGCCCGCGTTCTCCCGGATCTGAACAGGAGCCACGCGTGTACGCACCCACGAGGTCGGTCGGCGTCCGGATCAACCGCGAGCAGCCGCCGGCCAAGCTGCGCGACCTCGCGCGTCAGGCCGAGGACGCCGGTCTCGACGAGCTTTGGCTGGTCGAGGACTGCTTCTGGGCGGCCGGCGTCGCCACGGTCGCGACGGCGCTGGCGGTGACGTCGACGATCAAGGTGGGCATCGGCGTGCTGCCGGCGGTGGCGCGCAACCCGGCGATCGCGGCGATGGAGATCGCGGCGCTGGCCGAGCTGCACCCGGACCGCCTGATCGCCGGGTTCGGCCACGGCGTCGCGTCGTGGATGCGGCAGATCGGCGCGTACCCGGAGTCGCCCCTGGCGGCGCTGGAGGAGACGCTGGTGGCGGTCCGGCGGCTGCTGGCGGGCGAGCGCGTCTCGATGGACGGCCGGCACGTCCACCTCGACGAAGTCGAGCTGGTGTTCCCGCCGGCCTCGCCGCCCCCGCTGGTGGCGGGCGTGCGCCGCCCGAAGTCCCTGGCGATCGCGGGCACGGCGGCGGACGGCACGATCCTGGCCGAGCCGGCCCCGCCGGAGTACGTCCGGACGGCGCTGGCGGGCATCGCGGCGATGGGCCCGCACGCCCTGGTGACGTACAACTGGCTGGCCCTGGGCGACCGCGAGCGGGCCCGCAAGACGGTCGCGGAGTCCCTGACGCCGGGCTCGCGGGTGCAGGTCGAGGGCTTGCCGTTCGCGGCCGAGCTGCTGGCGCTGCTGGACTCCACGTCCACAGTGGACGAACTGGCCGCGGGCCTGCGCCCGGAGTGGATCGACCGCTTGGCGATCTGCGGCGACCTGGACACCTGCGCGGCCTCGGTCCGGGCCCTGCACGACGCGGGCAGCGGCTCGGTGGTGCTGCTGCCGCTGCCCGAGGAGTCCCCGGAGCATGCCATCGAGGACGCGGCCCGGGTGGCGGCAGCCGTACGCGGCTGAGGGCCGGCCGGGCACTGACGATTTCGGGTGAACGGCCTGCTCGCCCCGCGCGGATGGCCTAGTGTCCGATTCGTGCAGCAAGGACCTCAATACCCGTATCCGCAGTACCAGCCCTACCAGTCACAGCCGCCCGGCTACCCGCCGCCCAAGTCCGGGGGGAAGACCGCGCTGATCGTCGCGCTGGTGGTCGTCGGCGTGCTCGTGCTGGCCGGGGCGGGGATCGGGGCCTTCTTCCTGCTCACCGCCGACCAGAAGCCGTCCGCGGCCGCGCCGGCCTCGACCGCTCCGGCCGGCGAACCCGACAAGTACCGCTCGCTGCCCCGGTGCAGCGAGGTCGGGAGCCGGATGGACAACCTGCCGCCGTTGAGCAGTGACAGCCCGGCCGAGCCCGCCAGTACCTCGGACGACAAGATCCAGCTCTCGCAGCTCAGCTGCTCGTGGACGAAGTCCGGGTCGTCGTCCGGCACACTCTCGATGTTCCTGGCCAAGTCGACCCAGCCCGGCTCCGGGGAAGGCCCCGGGTACGCGAAGGCGGGCTACGAGATCGAAGTGGACCGCGGCGCCAAGCCGATCACCGAGAAGATCGGGAAGGCGACCAAAGCGGCCGACGTCGACTACGACCAAAGCGGGCCCCTGCAGTGCGGCGTGCGGTTCTACCAGGGCAACGTCGACGTGACCGTGGTCGTCACCGCCGCCGACACCAGCGACCGGAACGTCGAACGGTGCCGCCGCAACGCGCACAACCTGGCCAAGGCCGCTTCCGAGTCCCTCGAATAGAAAAACGGGCCTCCTCACGGCGAACCGTGAGGAGGCCCGTTCTCGGAAACCTCAGTCGAACGCCTTCGCGATCAGCGCCTTCTGCTCGACCTCGTGCACCTTCGACGAACCCGCCGACGGCGCCGCCATCGGACGGCGCGACACGACCTGCAGGCCCGAGAGGACCTCCGGGAACTTCCGGGGCAGGTTCAGGCCGAAGAACGGCCACGCACCCTGGTTCTCCGGCTCCTCCTGGACCCACGCGACCTGCGTCGCGTTCGTGTACCGCTCCAGCGCCGCCAGCAGCTTCTTCTTCGGCAGCGGGTAGTACTGCTCGATCCGCACGATCGCGACGTCGTCGGCCTCGCGCTTCGCCCGCTCCGCCACCAGCTCCCAGTACAGCTTCCCGGAGGTCAGCAGCACCTTGCGGATCTTCGACGGGTCCGGCGTGACGTCGTCGATGACGGACATGAAGCGGCTTTCGCCGGTGAAGTCCCCGACCGCCGACGTCGCGGCCTTGTTGCGCAGCATCGACTTCGGCGTGAAGACGACCAGCGGGCGCTGGATGCCGTCGAGGGCGTGGCGGCGCAGCAGGTGGAAGTAGTTCGCCGGGGTGGACGGGACCGCCACTGTCATCGAGCCCTCCGCGCACAGCGAGAGGAAGCGCTCGATGCGGCCGGACGTGTGGTCCGGGCCCTGGCCCTCGTGGCCGTGCGGCAGCAGCAGCACGACGTCCGAGCGCTGGCCCCACTTGGCCTCGCCCGAGGAGATGTACTCGTCGATGACGGTCTGCGCGCCGTTGACGAAGTCACCGAACTGCGCTTCCCACATCACCAGCGCCTCGGAGTTCGCCACCGAGTAGCCGTACTCGAAGCCGACGGCCGCGTACTCCGACAGCGCCGAGTCGTAGATCATCACGCGACCCTGGCCGTCGGCCAGGTTCTGCAGCGGCGCGTACTCCTGGCCGGTCTTGCGGTCGATGAAGACCGAGTGTCGCTGGGTGAACGTGCCGCGGCGGGAGTCCTGGCCGGACAGCCGGACCAGCCGGCCCTCCATCGCCAGCGACCCGAACGCCAGCAGCTCGCCGAACGCCCAGTCGATGTCGCCCTCGCGGGACATCTTGTGGCGGCGCTCCATCACCGGCTTGACGCGCGGGTGCGGCGTGAAGCCCTCGGGCACCTGGACGAACGCGTCGCCGATGCGCTCGATGACCTCGTTCGCGACCGACGTCTTGACCTTGGCCGGCACCTGCTGCTCCTCCTCGACGGAGGGGCTGGCCTTCGCGGGGTGCTTCTCCAGCTCGCGGACCTCGTTGAAGACGTGCTCCAGCTGGCTCGAGAAGTCGCGCAGCGCGGCCTCGGCCTCCTCGACGGAGATGTCGCCGCGGCCGATCAGCGACTCGGTGTAGGTCTTCCGGACCGAGCGCTTGGTGTCGATGATGTCGTACATCGCCGGCTGCGTCATCGACGGGTCGTCGCCCTCGTTGTGCCCGCGGCGGCGGTAGCAGATGAGGTCGATGACGACGTCCTTGTGGAACGCCTGCCGGTACTCGACGGCCAGCTTGGCCACCCAGTGCGCGGCTTCGGGGTCGTCGCCGTTCACGTGGAAGATCGGCGAGCCGATCATCTTCGCGACGTCGGTGGCGTACTGGCTCGATCGGGAGTGCTCCGGCGCGGTCGTGAAGCCGACCTGGTTGTTGACGATGACGTGCACGGTGCCGCCGGTGCGGTACCCGCGCAGCAGCGCCAGGTTCAGCGTCTCGGCCACCACGCCCTGGCCCGCGAAGGCCGCGTCGCCGTGCATCAGGACCGGCAGGACGGTGTAGCCCTCGCCGCCCTTGTCGAGGATGTCCTGCTTCGCGCGGACGATGCCCTCGAGGACCGGGTCGACCGTCTCCAGGTGGGACGGGTTCGCGGTCAGCGACACCTTCGTCTCGCCGTCGCCGAACATCCGGAAGTACTTGCCCTCGGCGCCGAGGTGGTACTTCACGTCACCGGAGCCGTGCGCCTGGCCCGGGTCGAGGTTGCCCTCGAATTCCTGGAAGATCTGGCTGATCGGCTTGCCGACGATGTTGGCCAGCACGTTCAGCCGGCCGCGGTGCGGCATGCCGATGACGACCTCGTCGAGCTCGTGCTCGGCGGCCTTGTCCAGCAGCGTGTCCAGCAGTGGGATCGCCGTCTCGCCGCCTTCGAGGGAGAACCGCTTCTGGCCGACGTACTTGGTCTGCAGGAACGTCTCGAACGCCTCGGCGGCGTTCAGCTTCGAGAGCACGTACTTCTGGACCGCGGGGTCCGGCTTCTCGTGCGGGATCTCGACGCGCTCCTGGATCCAGCGGCGCTCCTCGGGGTCGAGGATGTGGGTGTACTCGATGCCGACCGTGCGGCAGTACGAGTTGCGCAGCACGCCCAGGATGTCGCGCAGCTTCATCCGCTCCTGGCCGGCGAAGCCGCCGACCGGGAACTCGCGGTCGAGGTCCCACAGGGTCAGGTTGTGGGAGAGGACGTCCAGGTCGGCGTGGCTGCGCTGGCGGTAGTTCAGCGGGTCGGTGTCGGCCATCAGGTGGCCGCGCATCCGGAACGCGTCGATCAGCTCGATCACGCGGGCGGTCTTGTCGACCGGGCCGTCCGGGATGTCGGCGACCCAGCGGATCGGCTCGTACGGCAGGCGCAGGCTGGTGAAGACGTCGTCGTAGAAGCCGTCTTCGCCGAGCAGCAGCTGGTGGATGCGCTTGAGGAACTCGCCCGACTCCGCGCCCTGGATGATGCGGTGGTCGTAGGTCGAGGTCAGCGTCATGATCTTGCTGATGCCGAGGTCGACCAGGGTCTTCTCGCTGGTGCCCTCGAAGGCGGCCGGGTACTGCATGGCGCCGACGCCGATGATGGCGCCCTGGCCGGCCTGCAGGCGCGGCACCGAGTGGTTGGTGCCGATGCCGCCCGGGTTGGTCAGCGAGATGGTGGTGCCGGAGAAGTCGTCGGCCGTCAGCTTGTTGTTGCGGGCCTTCTTGACGATCTCTTCGTACGCCTGCCAGAACTGCAGGAACGTCATGTCCTCGCAGCCCTTGATCGAGGCCACGACGAGCGTGCGGGAGCCGTCCTTGCCCTTCATGTCGATGGCGAGCCCGAAGTTGACGTGCTCCGGCGTGATCGCGAACGGCTTGCCGTCGATCAGCTGGTAGTGCCGGTTCATGTTCGGGTAGGCCTTCAGCGCCCGCACCATGGCGTAGCCGATGAGGTGCGTGAAGGAGATCTTGCCGCCGCGCGTGCGCTTGAGGTGGTTGTTGATGACGATGCGGTTGTCCGCCATCAGCTTGGCCGGGACCGCGCGCACGCTGGTCGCGGTGGGGACGCTCAGCGAGGCGTCCATGTTCTTGGCGATGGCCGCCGCGGCGCCGCGCAGCTGCTTCGACTCCGGCTCTTCCTTCTTCGCCTCGGCCTTGGGCTCGGCCTTCGCGGCCGCCGGCTTCGGCGCCGCCTTCGGCGCCGCCTTCGGCTCGGCCTTCGGGGCCGGCTTGGTCGGCGCGGCTTGCTTGGCCGCCGACTCCGCGTTCTGCACGGCCTTGGGCGACGGCTGGGCGGCCTGGCCGTTGGTGGCGGGCTTGGCGTCGGCCTGCTGCCGGGCGGTGTCCGCCTTGGCCTGCGCGCTCTGCGTCGGCTTGAAGTCCGCGAAGAAGTCGTGCCATGCGGCATCGACTGAGGAAGGGTCGGCGAGGAACTGGTCGTACATCTCTTCGACCAGCCACTCGTTGGGGCCGAACTGTGACGCAGGGCTGCTGCTGGACACGGCTGGGGCTCGCCTCTATCCGTCTCGATCTCGATCTTGAATCCGCTGATGCGCCTACCAGGCTAACCCCCTCGGTGACCGCGATGTGATGGAACCGGCCTGTGTGAGGCGTGGCGCACTAGGGTATCGGTCACTGACTCGATCAAGATGTGCTAAGGGAACCTTAAGCGCTGGACCGGGTACAGGGTTCCCGGGCTCTTCCGGCCGCCGTCGCCCCGCGGCCGTCGGGCGTTCACCGGCGTGGGTTCTGCTGGGGCGATGTGGCTGGTCGAATGTCCGTCGTTCTGGGACCAGGGCTTGGTGCGGCCGCTGGTCACCGAGTCCGGCACGGTCGTGCTCCGGTGTGATTCCTGCTCGGCCGTCTGGCCCACGCTCGCCGACTTCGAGGAGATGGAGTGGGTCGAGCCCGACGAGCCGGATTGGCTGGTCGCGGCCGGGATCCACGTCCGTCCGGGGACGGTCCGCTGGGCGTCCCGCCCCGAGGTGGAGGCGGCGGGGCTGGGCTCGCTGAAGTGGCGGGCGCTGCCTTAACCCCGTTCGTAGGGCGGTTCGTGGGGGACGAGCTTGACGGCCAGGTGGAGCTGGTCGGTGGCCAGCAACCCGGCGATGTCGCGCATCACAGGTGTGACGTCGGTGATGGCGGTGATCCACTCGTCGGCGAGCTCGCTGTCGAGCCGGATCGCCTGGAAGTTCAGCGCGGTGTGGTCGAGATCTCGCTCCGGCACCCACTCGACGTGCCCCTGGAGGGCCCGCTCGAAGCCTTCACGGGTGAGGTCGACGGCCAGGATGCGCTCGTGGCCGGGCTTGCGCCCGTTGTCGCTGTCGTGGGCCGCGAGCCGGAACGACGGCGTCACCGGCACCGCCCCGCCGCGTTCGAAGCCCTGCTTCTCGAGCGCGGCATCAGCGACGGCCGGCGAGCAGCCCAGGTAGACCCGCACGGTCCCGTCGGTCTGCATGGCCCGGACCTGCCGGTCGGGAACCCGCTTCTCTTCGAACATGCCCGCCATGCTCCCAGCGCCCGCCCCACCCGGCCACGAACTTTCGTGCGCAAGAGAGCACCACCCGTGATCGGAGCCGGAACTCGCGTGATGGGGGACGTATCTCGCGTGATTGAAGCCGTAACTCGCGAGTTCCGGCTTCAATCACGCGAGTTCCGGCTTGGATCACGCGAGTTACGGGTCAGCCGAGGGACCAGAGGCGGGCGTAGGGGCCGTTGGCGGCCAGGAGCTCGGTGTGGGTTCCGGTTTCGACGATCCGGCCGTGGTCGAGGACGACGATGCGGTCTGCTCGGGCCGCCGTGGCGAGGCGGTGGGCGACCACGAAGGTGGTGCGGCGGCGGGCGACCGTCTCCGTCGCTCGGAGGACCGCCGCCTCGGTTGAGGGGTCGAGGGCCGCGGTGGCTTCGTCGAGGAGCAGGACGTCCGGGTCCACCAGCTCCGCCCGGGCCAGGGCCACCAGCTGGCGCTGGCCCGCCGACAGGGAGCGGCCGCGCTCGCCCACCGGCTGCAGGAAGCCCGCCGGCAGGGCCGCGACGCCGTCCAGGGCTCCCACCGCGCGGACCGCCGCCTCGACCTCCGCGTCCGTGGCCGACGGGCGGCCGTAGCGGACGTTGTCCGCCACCGTGCCCGAGAACAGGTGGGCCTCCTGGGGCACCACGCCCATCCGGCGGCGGAGGCCGGCCAGCTCGTACTCGCGGACGTCCGTGCCGTCGATCCGGACCTCGCCGCCGGTGACGTCGTAGTAGCGGGCCACCAGCTTCACCGCCGTCGACTTGCCCGCGCCGGTGGCGCCGACCAGCGCGATCGTCTCGCCCGCCGCGACGTCCAGCGAGAACTCCGCCAGCGCCGGGGACTCCGCGCCGGCGTAGGAGAACCCGACCTCCTTGAACGAGACTTCGCCGCGCAGCCGCTCCGGCACCGTGACCGGGTGCTCCGCCGCCGGCACCGACGTCGGCGTCCGCAGCAGGTCGCCGATGCGGTTCAGGCCGACGCTCGCCTGCTGGTAGCCGTCGAACACCGCCGACAGCTGCTGGATCGGCGAGAAGAACTGCTGCAGGTACAGCAGGAACGCGAGCAGCACACCGGCCGACAGCGTGCCCGCCGACACGCGGTTCGCGCCCACCACCAGCACCGTCGTGGTCGCCAGGTCCGACAGCAGCGCCACCAGCGGGAAGTACGTCGCCACGTACCGCTGGGCCCGCAGCCGCGAGCGGCGGTAGTCGTCACTGCGCGAAGCGAACGCCTCCGCGGAGCGGTCTTCCCGCGTGTACGCCTGCGCCACCCGCAGCCCGCTGACGTTCTCCTGCATGTCCGCGTTCACGACGCTGACCCGCTCGCGGGCCTCGTTGTACGCCTTCGACGCCGACCGCCGGAAGATCACCGTGGCCACCGCCAGCACCGGCACCATCGCCAGCGCGTACAGCGCCAGCCCGGCGTCGGTGACCAGCAGCGCGGCCGTGATCCCGGCCAGCGTCAGCGCGCTCACCACCGCGGTGGCCAGGCCGGTCTGCAGGAACGTCGAGAGCGCGTCGACGTCCGTCGTCATCCGGGTCATGATCTTTCCGGACAGCTCCCGCTCGTAGTAGTCGAGCCCGAGCCGCTGCAAGTGCGCGTAACTGCGGACGCGCAGCGCGTACAGCACCGTCTCGCCCACCCGGGACGTCAGCCGCGTCTGCGCGAAGACCACCAGCCAGTCGGCCGCGATCACCACGGCGCCGATCCCGGCGGCGAGCCAGATCAGCCACTCGACGCCGGTGCGCACGCCGTGGTCGACGCCGAACTGGTACAGCCCCGGCAGCGCGATCGACGCCAGCGCGTCCGCCGCCACCAGCGCGATCACCACGGCCAGGGGCCAGCGGACCGGCCGCAGCAGCCCGGCCAGCCGGAACTTCGGGTCGGGCGCGGTGACGTCCACGCCGGGCAGGCGCGGCTCGTCGACGGCCGGCGGCAGCTTGCGCACGCCCTCGATCAGCTCCGGCGTCGGCGGGACGTCGAGGCCGCCGCCCCCGCCGACGAACCCGCTGCTGTTCGGGTCGCCGCTGCGCATCCGCGCGGCTTCGGCCAGCTCGTCGACCTCGTCGCGGCTCTCGTCACGCGGCCACAGCGACGGCGTGACGCCGTCCCGGCCGAAGTCCAGGCCTTCGCAGCGGTGCTTCTCCTCGACGTCGTCGCCCGGGCCCGCCACCAGCTCGCGGAACAGCGGGCAGCGCGCCATCAGCTCGGCCTCGGTGCCGACGTCGACGACGCGGCCCTCGTCGAGCACCGCGATCCGGTCCGCCAGCGCCAGGGTGGACCGCCGGTGCGCGATCAGCAGGGTGGTGCGGGCCGCGGTGACCGACCGCAAGGTGTCGTAGATGGCCGCCTCGGTGACCGTGTCGATGGCCGAGGTCGCGTCGTCGAGGACGAGGATCCGCGGGTCGGTGATCAGCGCCCTGGCCAGCCCCAGCCGCTGCCGCTGCCCGCCCGAGAGCGTCAGCCCGCGCTCGCCGACCAGCGTCTCGTAGCCGTCCGGCAACGCGCGGATGAAGCCGTCCGCCTCCGCGGCCCTGGCCGCCGCGACGACCTCCTCGTCGGTGGCGTCCGGACGGCCGTAGGCGATGTTGTCCCGGATCGACGAGGAGAACAGGAACGCCTCCTCGAACACCACGCCGATCGCCTGCCGCAGCTGCCGCAGCGGGACGTCCCGGACGTCGAGGCCGCCGACCCGCACCAAGCCCTCATGCACGTCGTAGAACCGGGGCAGCAGCAGCGAAATCGTCGACTTCCCGGACCCCGCGGTGCCGACCAGCGCCAGGGTCTCGCCCGGGTTCGCGGTGACCGACAGGCCGTCCAGCACCGGTTCGGTGCGCGTGTAGCCGAAGCGGACGCCCTCGAGCTGCACGCCCAGCGGCCCCTCCGGCAGCGGCCGCGCGTCCGGCGCGTCGACGACCTCCGGCTGCGCATCGATCAGCTCGTACACCCGCTCGGCGCCGGCCCGGGTCAGCTGCGCCTGCACGACCAGGCCGGACAGCATCCGGGCCGGCCCGATCAGCGTCGCGAGGTAGGTGGCGAAGGCCAGGAACGTGCCGAGCGTGATCGACCCGTTCAGCGCGAGGACACCGCCGATGCCGAGCACGGCGACCTGGCCGGCAGCCGGCAGCGCGGCGGTGGTCGCCGTCGGGACCGCCGAGAGCTTCGCCGCGCGCAGCCGCTCCCCGAACAGCTTCCGCGCGGTCGCTTCCAGCTTCGATACCTCCCGCGTCTCCTGGCCGAACCCCTTGACCACCCGGACGCCGGTGACGGTCTCTTCGACCTGCTGCGCGACATCCGCCGCGCGCTGCTGCGCCGACCAGGTGGCCGGGAAGAGCCGCTTGCGGCTGCGCGTCACGATGATGCCGACCGCCGGCGTGACGACCAGCGCGATCAGCGTCAGCACCGGGGACAGATACAGCATCGCGACGAACGACAGCAGCGCGAAGACCACTGAGCCGAACGACAGCGGCACCTGCATCAGGATCCCGGTGACCAGCTGCAGGTCGGAGATCGCGCGCGAGGCGACCTGGCCGGTGCGCAGCGCGTCCTGCTTGCCGCCGTCCAGCCGCGAAACGGCGTTGAAGACGCGCTGGCGCAGATCGTGCTGCACGTCGAGGGCGAGCTTCCCGCCGAGGTAGCGGCGCGCGAACGCGGTGCCGAAGGCGACCAGCTGCAGCGCCACCAGGAACCCGGCGATCCCGGGCAGCCCGCCGGTCTGCCCCGCCACCGCGTCGTCCACCGCTGCGCGCACCAGCAACGGGCTCACGGCCTGCACGCCGACCCCGAAGGCGGCGGCCAGCAGCGACAGCACGACGAGAACGCGGTGCTCCCACGCCGCGGCGGACAGCCGGCGGATCCAGCCGGCCGTCTCGACGGGTGGGAGCTCTTGACGGGAGCGAGGCGGAGCAACGGTCACGTTGTGACAGTAAGCGCCACCACCGACAAAATATTTCCCCGAATGCCGCGAAGGCCACCTCGAGCTGCTCGAGGTGGCCTTCGCGGACAGCCGGACTACGTGATGTCGCGCTTCTGGTTGCCCGCCCAGCCGAGGCCGAAGAAGAGCATCGTCCACGCGAGGAAGATCAGCGCCGACGCCCACCACGAGAGCACCCCGGGCGCACCCGCCGTCAGCTGGAGCACCAGCTGCGAACCGGAGTCCACGCTGGCCGGCAGGTCGAGCGAGTTGAACCCGAAGGCGTCCGCCGCGATGCCGCCGACGATCCCGTTCGCGGTGCCGTTCGGCAGGATCCCGCCCAGGATGTCGATGTCCAGCCAGGCCCAGAACACGATCACCACGACGTTTTCCAGGATCAGGAACCACACCATCAGCAGCACGACGGCCAGCGGCACGCTGCGCAGCACCGCGCCGAACCCGATGCCGAACAACGTCACCAGCGCCCCGGCCAGCACCGACCCGCCGAGCGCGGCCAGCCACTGACCCGCCGACGGCCACCGGCCCGAGTCCACCGACGCCATCACCGCGAGCGCCGAAACGCCGAAGCTGATCAGGCCGTAGAGAGCACCCCACACCAGGTAGGTGAGCATCTTCGCGGTCAACGCCGAAACCCGGTTCGGCGCGGTGAGGAAGGTCGTCGTGATCGTCTTGTTGCGGTACTCGCCGGCCAGCGCGAACACGCCGAACAACGCCGGGACGAGCTGCGCGATGTTCACCCCGTGCGCCAGCGCCAGCAACCCCACCGGGATCTTGCCCGGATCGAGGCCGATCATCTCGCTGACCTGCCGGGCGTCCTTGCTGCCCAGGAAGTCCGCGAAGTCGTTCGTGAGGCTGCCCCACGCGAAGGTCATCCAGAACGCGACCAGCACCAGCGGGATCAGCAGCACCCACCACGTGTTCAGCGATAGCGTCTTGCGGAACTCCGCCTTGATCAGGTTGCCCATCACTGCTGCGGTCCTCCCCAGTACTGCTGCTGCTGCGGGCCCGACGGCGGACCCTGCTGGTAGTGCTGCTGCGGCGGATAACCCGGCGGCGGGCCCTGGTACTGCGGCTGCGGCGGGTAACCCGGCGGCGGCTGACCCGGCGCGCCGGTGTACTGACCCTGCGTCAACTGGAAGAACATCCGCTCCAGATCGGCGTGCTCCTCCTGCATCCCGTAGACGGCGATCCCCGCCTTCGCGGCGATGTCACCGATCTGCTGCACACTCGACCCGGCGACCGCCACCCGGCCGTCCGGCGTCGGCGAAACCCCGACGACGCCGTTGTCCTGCAACGCCTTCACCAACCCCGACGGATCCGCCGGCTGCACCAGCACCCGCGACTGCTGGCTCTTGCGCAACTGCTCCAGCGGACCGTAGTACCGCGTGACCCCCTGGCTGATGATGACGACCTGGTCGATCAGCTGCTCGACCTCGTTCAGCAAATGACTCGAAACCAGAACCGTCCGCCGCTGCTCCCGCGCGTACGAACGCAGGAAGTTGCGCAACCACAGGATGCCCTCGGGATCCAGACCGTTCGTCGGCTCGTCCAGCACCAGTACCTGCGGATCACCCAGCAACGCCGTCGCCAGCGCCAGCCGCTGCCGCATACCGAGCGAGAACCCGCCCGCCTTCCGATCCGCGGCGCTGCCCAGCCCCACCAAGCCGAGCACCTCGTCCGCACGCCGATCCGGCACCCCGATGGCCGCGGCATACACCCGAAGGTGGTTACGCGCCGTCCGGCCCGGGTGGAACCCCTCGTTCTCCAGGACCGAGCCCACCACCCGCGCCGGATTCCCCAGCTGCGAATGCGGCCGCCCGTTGATCGTCGCCATCCCCGAAGTGGGTGTCACCAAACCGAGCAACATGCGCAACGTCGTCGTCTTACCGGCGCCGTTCGGACCCAAGAACCCCGTCACCGAACCGGGTTCGACCGTGAAGCTCAGGTTCTGCACGGCGTTCACTGCGCCGAACCGCTTGCTCAGGTTCTGCACCACAATCCGGCCACTGCCGTCGTGCATACCGTCCCCTAACGTTCCCCGCTGATGCGGCGTCATCCTGCCCTACCGGCGACGCTCGCGCGCACGGAACGCCCGAGAGCGACCTTCGTCACTTTCCGCTACCGGCCGGAACCGCCTCCGAGGCACTGACCAGAGGATTCACGACCCCCCGACGATCAACTTGGTAAAGAATTCGTGCGACTTGCCGACCCGGTGCAGCCAACTCCGCCAAACCCCTCTAAGCTAGGTACCGGCGGCCCGCTCCCAGTGACCCCCAGGCTGGTTGAGCGGGTCGCCCTCGTCTTCCTTTATCGCGGCTTCGCCGCTCATGGTCGACTTCGTCGTATTACCCGGGGGGCCGAGCCCCCCGGACCCCCACGGTGCCTTCGCCAGACTCCCAGCCCTGCCGGACCTTGGCTGGCTTTGGCGTGAAGCCAGCCCGGTGCTGGCTGGGTTGGGTGTGAAGCCAGCCCGGTGCTGGCGGCTTCGGCGTGAAGGCGGGCCCGCGTGGCTGGCTTGGGTGTGAAGGCGGGTTGGGCTGGCTGGCTTGGCGTCGAGGTGGGCTGGGCTGGCTGGGTTGGGCGGGACCCCGCGGGCGAGGCTGGCTGGGTTGGGTGTGGAGGCGGGTGCGCCTGGCTGGGGCTTTGGGTTGTTGGGGTGGGGCTGAGCTGTGGCATCGTTGCGCGATGCGGATCTTGCTCGTTGAAGACGAACGGCGGCTTGCCGAGGCTCTGCGGGCCGGGCTCAGTGCCGAGGGGTACGCCGTCGATGTCGCCCACAACGGGCGGGATGCCCTCTGGCACGCCGGTGAACACCCCTATGCCGCCATCGTCCTCGACATCATGCTGCCCGGGCTCAACGGGTACCGCGTCTGCCGGCGGCTTCGGGACCAAGGGAACAGCACCCCGATCCTGATGCTCACCGCCAAGGACGGCGAAGACGACGAGATCGAAGCCCTCGACACCGGCGCCGATGACTTCCTGCCCAAACCCTTCTCCTACGGCGTCCTGCTGTCCCGGCTGCGCGCGCTCATCCGGCGTGGCGGCGCCACCCGGCCCGGGGTCCTCAAACTCGGGGACCTCGAGCTCGACCAGGCCGGGCGGACCTGCCGGCGCGGCACCGCCGACATCACGCTCACCAGCAAGGAGTTCGCCCTCCTCGCCTACTTCATGCAACGGCCCGGGCAGGTCGTCACCAAAGCCGAACTGCTCGACAACCTCTGGGACTTCGCCGCCTCCGCCACCGCCAACCTGGTGGAAGTGCACGTCAGCGCGCTGCGGCGCAAGATCGACGTCCCCTTCGGCGCGGAAACCATCCGGACCGTCCGCGGCGCCGGTTACCACGTGGTGACCGCGGGTGCCTGACTTCTGGCGCTCCACCCGGTTCCGCGTCGCCGTCACGGCCTTCGCCGCGTCCGCCGTGGCACTCGGAGCGGTCTCCGTGTGGTTCGTCCTCCAGGCACGCAGCCGGCTCGAGAACACCGCGACCCAGCTCGCCGACGCCCACGCCGACGCCATCGTCCAGCTCCTGAACACCGGCGCCCGGCCCGCCGACCTCGCCCTGCTCGTCCGCGACTCGATCTACGAGGTCAAAGACCGGCAGGGCACGTCGGTCGCCTCCTGCCCGGCCCTGCGCGACACGACCCTGGCCGCCTACGACACCCAGGTCACCGTGCGGCCCTACCAGTACGACCGGTCCGCCCCGGCGTCCGTCGGCTGCGCGCCCGAGCTGCGCGGGCTCGACGACGACCTCACCCTGCACGTCGTGCACGCCGACAGCGGCGACAGCCGGTACGACGTGTTCGCCGGCGCCCAGCTCGACCCCGAGGGGCTGGCGGCGGTCGACTCCGCCCGGACCGTGCTGACGGCCGGCGTGCCCGCGGTCGCGCTGCTCATCGGCGTCATCGCGTGGCTCGCCGTGCGGCGGTCGCTGCGCCCGGTCGAGGCCATCCGCGGCGAGGTCGCCGAAATCGGCGCGCACGACCTCGGCCGGCGCGTCCCGGACCCGCGCACCGGCGACGAGATCGCGCGGCTGGCTTGGACGATGAACACGATGCTCGGCCGGCTCGACGAGGCCGTCACCCGGCAGAGCCGGTTCACCTCCGACGCGTCGCACGAACTGCGCACGCCCCTGGCGTCGCTGCGGACCCAGCTCGAAGTGCTCCTGGCCCACCCCGACCGGCTCGACTGGCGGCAGTCCTGCGAGAACGCGCTGCTCGACGTCACCCGGCTGCAGGACCTCGTCGCCGACCTGGTGCTGCTCGGCAAGCTCGACCACGCCGGACCGGACCGGCGGGAACCGGTCGCGCTGTCCGAAGTGGTCGGTGCGGTCGTGGCCGGCCGGAGCGGGGTCGACGTCGAGGTCAGCGGGACGCCGTCGGTGCGCGGCCACCGGTCGCGGCTGGAACGGCTGGTCCGCAACCTCGTCGACAACGCACAGCGGCACGCCGTCGCCCGCGTCGCCGTCACGGTGTCCACCGTGGACGGACAGGCGGTGCTCACCGTCGACGACGACGGGCCGGGCATCCCGGAAGCGGACCGCGAGCGCGTCTTCGACCGCTTCGTCCGGCTGGACGACGCCCGCGACCGCGACGAGGGCGGTTCCGGCCTGGGCCTGGCGATCGTCGCCGACATCGCCCGCGCCCACGGCGGCACGGCGGCGGTCGAGGAGGGCAGCCGGTTCGTCGTCCGGCTGCCGGAGCTGAAGACGTCTTAAGCCGGCTTCAGGCCCGGTTCAGCGGCCGGGATCGACGCTGCGGGCATGATCCTTTCCTGGCGGCCGCTCGACCACGCCGAATACCGCGCTTCCTCGTGGTTCCCCGGCCTGACCGGCCTGCGTGCGCTCGCCGCGCTGGCCGTCGTGTTCTTCCATTACGGCGGCCCGGTCGCCGACCCGTTGCAGGGCTGGATCGCCGTCCAGCTGTTCTTCGTGCTGTCCGGCTTCCTGATCACCACGCTGGCGCTGCGCGAAGAGGACGCCGCCGGCCGCGTCTCGCTGCGCGGCTTCTACGTCCGCCGGGTCTTCCGGATCATGCCGGTGTACTTCCTGCTGCTCGGCCTAACGGCGCTGGCCGTCACCCTCGCCGGGACGTACCAGAGCAGCCGGCTCGGCGACGCGATGCCGTTCTACCTGGTCTTCGGCAACGAGCTGGTCGACTACAACACGCCGTACCCGACGTCGTGGTCGCTGGGCGTGGAGGAGAAGTTCTACCTCGTCTGGCCCGCACTGCTCGTGCTGACGTCGTTCGCCCGCAGTGGCCGGACCGCGCTGCGCCTGCTGGTCGCCGGAGCGGTGGTGACCGGTGTCCTCTTCGGAGCGTTGCCGCTCGCGCCGACGCAGCGGTGGGCCGAGCTCAGCGTGCACTACTGCTCGCTGGTCATCGGCTGCCTGCTCGCGCTGGCGCTGCACCACCCGCGCGGGTTCGCCGTGTTCCGGCCGCTGACCAGCCCGGCCGCGGCGGTGCTGGTCGCGCTGGGGTTCTGCGTGCTGCAGCTGTCGGTCAAGCCGCTGGGACAGCAGTTCGGCGGGCACTGGCAGTTCGTCGTCCCGGTGTACGCGGCGGGTTCGGCGCTGCTGCTCGTGGCGGTCCTCGGGCCGGGCCCGGTCCGGCGGGTGCTTTCGAGCCGGCCGCTGACGTTCATCGGGGACCGGTCGTACGCGCTCTACCTCGCCCAGACCGGCGCCGCGGGCGTGACCGGCCTGGTGTTGCCGACCGGGCTCGGCAAGGCCGTCGCGACGGCCGCCGTCGCGCTGCTCTTCGCCTGCGGGCTGCGGCGGTGGGTCGAGCTGCCGTCGATCGCGTTCGGGCGGCGGCCGCTGCGGAAAGGGGAGCGGGCCCCTGCCGCGGTGCGACAGGAGCCCGCTCGGGCGGAATAGCTCAGGCGAGGACGGTGTCCAGCGGCGTGTGCGGGAGGTCGTGGGCCACCGCGACCGGGCCGTTGGTCAGGGCGCCGTCGTGCGTGTTGAGGCCCTTGGCCAGCGCGGCGTCGGCCTGCAGCGCGGCCTTCCAGCCGTGCTCGGCCAGCTGCACCGCGTACGGCAGCGTGACGTTGGTGAGGCCGTAGGTCGACGTCCGGGGCACCGCGCCCGGCATGTTCGCGACGCAGTAGAAGACCGACTCGTGCACGGTGTAGGTCGGGTCGTCGTGCGTGGTCGGGCGCGAGTCGGCGAAGCAGCCGCCCTGGTCGATCGCGATGTCGACGAGCACGCTGCCGGGCTTCATCCGGGCGACGAGCTCGTTCGAGACCAGCTTCGGCGCCTTCGCGCCGGGGACGAGCACCGCGCCGATGACCAGGTCGGCCTGCAGCACGGACTCCTCGACCGAGAGCCGGTTCGACGTCACCGTGCGGATGCGGCCGCCGAAGTCGTTGTCGATCTGGCGGAGGCGGTCGACGTTGGTGTCGAGGATCTCGACGTCGGAGCCGAGGCCGAGCGCGACGCGGGCGGCGTTCAGGCCCGCGACACCGCCGCCGATGACGACGACGCGCGCCGGGTGGACGCCGGGGATGCCGCCGGGCAGCACACCGCGGCCGCCGCTGGGCTTCATCAGGGAGAACGCGCCGACCTGCGGGGCGAGCCGGCCGGCGACCTCGGACATCGGGGCGAGCAGCGGGAGGGCGCCACCGGCGGTCTGCACCGTCTCGTAGGCGATCGCGGTGGTGCCGGCGGCGAGCAGCGCGTCGGTCAGCGGCCGGTCGGCGGCGATGTGCAGGTAGGTGAAGAGGACCTGGTCGCGGCGGAGCCGGCCGTACTCCTCGGCGATGGGCTCCTTGACCTTGAGGACGAGCTCGCCCTCGGCCCAGGTCTCGTCGGCGGTGGCGAGGATCTTCGCGCCGGCGGCGACGTACTCCTCGTCGGTGATGGACGAACCCACTCCGGCGGCGGTCTCGACGAAGACGTCGTGCCCGCGCCCGACCAGCTCGTGCACCCCGGCCGGGGTCAGCGCGACCCGGTATTCGTGCTTCTTGATTTCACGGGGAACGGCGATACGCATGGTCGGCCTCCTGGGTCGGTCAGCGTCCGGGATCGGGGCGGTGTTGCCACTCACGGTGAGCCACCCGGACGGCGGTGTCATCGTGCTGTCCGGACAATTCTCGGCGGCATTCGTGGTTCTGTCGGAACAAGCTCCTTGACTTCGACTTCACTTGAAGTTGCACCGTTGCGGCATGCGTGCGGTGTGGTTGAGAGAGTTCGGCGGTCCGGAAGTCCTCGTCCCCGGGGAGGCGCCGGATCCGGTGCCCGGGCCGGGCCAGGTGCTGGTGGAGGTGGTGTTCGCGAACACGACGTTCGTCGACACGCAGTTCCGGGCGGGGGCGCCGGGGCCGTTCCGAGCGTCGCTGCCGGTGATCCCGGGCAACGGCGTCGGCGGCGTGATCAGCGCGGTCGGCGCGGGGGTGGACCCGGGGCTGGCGGGACAGCGGGTGGTCACGGCGACCGGCGGTTCGGGCGGGTACGCCGAACGCGTCGCGGTGGACGCGGCGGCGGTGTTCGAGGTGCCGCCCGCGCTGTCCCTCGACGCGGCGGTGGCGCTCCTGGCGGACGGCCGGACGGCGACCGGCTTGGTCCGGGCGACCGGCGTGCGCCCGGGCGCCCGGGTCCTGGTCGAGGCGGCGGCGGGCGGCGTCGGCGGCTTGCTGGTCCAGCTGGCGACGGCGGCGGGAGCGACGGTGATCGGCGCGGCGGGCGGGCCGGCCAAGGTGGCCCACGTGCGCGGGGCTTCTTCGGTCGTCGACTACCTGCGGCCGGACTGGACGTCCGAGGTGGGCCCGGTGGACGTCGTGTTCGACGGAGTGGGCGGGCCGATCGGCACGGCGGCGTTCGGGCTCCTGCGCCCGGGTGGCCGGATGGCGGTGTACGGGCTGGCGGGCGGTTCGTGGGCCGAAGTGTCCGAAGAGGACGCTGCGGCGCGCGGAGTTTCGCTGGTGCGGTCGATCGGTTCGCCGTCGGAGATGCGGGCGTTCACGGAAGCGGCGTTGGCGTCGGCGGCCGAGGGGAGCCTGGTGCCGGTGATCGGCCAGCGCTTCCCCTTGGAGAAGGCGGCGGACGCCCACGCGGCGATCGAGTCCCGCGTGACGGTGGGAAAGACGTTGCTGGTCCTGTGATCGACGACTTCCTGGCCCGGCCGCTGACGGCGCGGGTGGCGACGGACGGGCCGACGGTCCGGCCCACGTGGTACCTGTGGGAGGACGGCGCGTTCTGGATCCTCAGCGGGCCGTGGTCCCGGCTGCCGGCGCTCGTCCGGGCGAAGTCGCGGATCGCGTTGACGGTGGATGTCTGCGAGCTCGAGACCGGGGTGGTCCTGCAGGTTCTGGCGCGCGGTGAGGCGGAGGTGCGGCCGTTCGACGTGGCGCGGGGGCGGCGGAAGCTGGTGCGGTACCTGGGAGCCGAGGAGTCGGGGTGGGATCCGCGGTTCCGGGAGTACTTGTACGGGGACGTCGGGGCGGTGTGGGTGTACCTGCGGCCTTCGCGGCTGGTCGCGCACGACTTGAGCTACCGAGTGCCGTGAAGGCCTCCCCGAGAGACTCGGGAAGGCCTTCACGGGTTCCGCCGCGGGAAGACGGAAACTCAGCCGCGGTAGGCCGACCACGAGCTCTTCATCCGCGAGGCTTGGCCCGCGGTGAACTCGTACATGCAGCTGTCGTAGCTGTAGTCCATGAAGTTGTGCACCGGGTCCACGCCCGCCGACGAGCAGGTGTCCTTGCTCGCCGGGCAGCCCGAGGTCGCCGTGGCTTCGGCCGGGGTGTCCGACACGTAGTCGCCCGAACCGGAGCAGCCGCCCTGGAACGTGTGGTACAGGCCCATCCAGTGGCCGACCTCGTGGGTCGCCGTGTCGCCCTCGTTGTAGTTCGTCGCCGAGCGGCCCGGGAGGGACTCGTCGAGGATGACCACGCCGTCCAGCTTCGGCTGGGACTTGTAGTTCGACGGGAACGTCGCCCAGCCGAGCAGGTCGTCGCCGAGCTTGGCCGTGTAGATGTTCAGCGCGTTCGCGCCGCCCTTGCGCAGCGCGTTCTTCATGTTGCGCTCGGCCGAGGTGCCGTCGGTGATGCCGTTGTACCAGGTGGAGTTGTTCGTGTAGTCGGTGCTGACCAGCGAGAAGCTGAAGCCGCTCGACGCGTACGCGCTGTTCAGGACCGAGATCTGCTTGCTGATCGTGGCCGCCGGCAGGTTGCCGGTCGAGCCGCTGGTGATCACGTGGAAGTACACCGGGATCGACACCGCGGCCGCGGCCTGGGCCGTGAACGCCGTGCGCTTGCCGGCGAGCTTGCTCTGCAGGTCCGCTTCCATGCGGGCCGCCTCGGCCGGGGACACCGAGTCGGCGTGCCCGTCCTTGCTGCGGTCCGCGGCGTGGGCGGGGGTGAAGCAGTCGCCGCTCGGCGCCGCGACGGCGCCCCCGGCTCCTGCCGCCGGGACGACCAGGGCGACCAGGGAGAGCGCGGACACCGCGCCCAGTTTGATGGCCCTGCCGAACCGCTCCGAACTGCTCATGGAGGAACTCCTCTTGCAACGACCCGGCTACCCGGGGTGGTGAAGAGAAAATGCGGCACGCGATCTTCGTTATCCACCATCTTTCGGCTGGAAAAGACACTCCGTACGATCGGCGCGATCCATGCGGACTAGCGCATACTTCGGATACTCCGCCGAACGGCCCAGTCAGCTCCAGCGCACCGCGACGAGCTGGGTCAGCAGCGCCAGCCGGACGTCGGGGTCGTCGAGGTCCAGCGGCACCAGTTCGAGCAGCTTCCGCATCCGGTACCGCAGGGTGTTCGGGTGGATCCGCAGCTCCCGCGCCGCCGCCCGCGGGTCGCCCGGGTGCCGCAGCCACTCGTAGAGCGTCTCGACGTAGCCGGCTTTGCCCGATTCGTCGTGCGCGCGCAGGGTGCTCAGCGGACCGAGGTCGGCGACCCGGGCCGCGGTCGCCGCGGTCGCGCCGCGGTGCAGGGTCAGCGACGTCCAGGCTTCGTCGAAGGCGATCACGCGGTCGGTGAGGATTTCGGCGCGCAGCAGGCCGAGGGCTTCGTCGGCCTGGGCGCGCGACGCCGAGAGGTCGGCGAGGCCGCCGGGGGAGCCCGCCGCCGCGCGCGGGGCGCCGCCGCGCCGGGACGCCGGCTGCGTGGCCAGGGCGTGGCGCAGCTCGGCCCAGCCGCCCGGACCCGCGCGGTCCGGCACCACGGCGTAGAGCAGCCCGCCGAGCTCGGTCGCCACCGGGCGGCTGCCGATGCCCTGGGAGATCCGTTCGAGCAGCGCGAGCCGCAGACCCTCGGCGTCGCGCCCGTCGCCGCCGGTGACCTCGATGACGACCACGCGGTGCGGCTCGTCGGCCAGGTCCAGCTCCGCCATCGCCTTGCGCGGGTTCGCGTGGCCTTCGAGCACCGCACGCAGCAGTTCGGCCGACGCGCGGCGCTGCGCGTCGGTATGTGCGCGGCGCCGCAGCAGGTGCAGCGCGACGACCGGGGCGGCGTCGGCGAAGGCGGCCGCGCGCTCGTCGGACACCGGCCCGGCGACCACCGCCCACATCGACCCGAGCAGCTCGCCACCCATCCGGATCGGCACGATCAGCCGCGGCAGCGTGCCGTCGCGCTGGGCCGGGACGAAGATCGTCTGCCGGCCGCGGGACAGCTCGCGGAACACCCCGCGCGACCGGAACCGCGCGAGGACGTCGTCGGGGATGCGGCGGCCCATGATCGTGGCGACGCGGGCGGGGTCGGTCAGGTCCTGACGGGCGGAGTAGGCGAGCACGCGCGAGTTGGTGTCCTCGATGGTCACCGGCGCGTCGACGACGCTCGCGACGGCGTCGGCCAGCCGGAACAGGTCGCCGGAGCCGGGGTCGAGGTCTTCCGACTCGTCGGCGAGGGCGTCGAGGACGGTCCGCAGCAGCCAGACGAGCTGCGCCCACGACGTCGCGGCGTGCACCTGGATCAGCGCGATCCCGCTGGCCTTCGCGGCCCGCTTGACCGCCGGTTTCGCGGCCAGCGGCGGCTTGAGCAGCACGGCGGCCGCGCCCTGTCCGGCGCTCTGCTTGACCAGTTCCGCGGCGTCTTCGGGGCCGGTCGTGGCGACGCCGAGCACGAGGTCCCCGGCGGACAGCGTGAGGGCCCCGCCGGGTTCGGCGATGACGACGTCGGCGACGGCGGGCGAGTCGTCGGGCAGCTGGAGCGCGTGGAGCAGCGTCGGCCCCACCCGGTCGACCACGCTGCGCACCGAAACCACGGGAGCATTCTCGCCGAGAAACCCGGCGACGGCTCGGTAGGGTCGCCGGGGTGTGCGGGGCCTGCCGGGGCGGTGGCGGGCGGTCGCACCACCCCGGCAGGCGTTCAGGGGGATTCGCTCATAGCGCTCCTGGGATTTTCCGAATACCGGACCCGCCGATCGATTCCGGGTCCGGGAAGGCGCCGACCCTATTTCATCCCGCAACGCCGGTTCCGGGGTATGGCATCCTCGCGCGATCGACCGGAAGGTTTCGCCGGGAAAGGGTGCGGTGACCGCTCCGGACGGAACGATCCTCGTGCTCAGCGAGAACCTCGAGGACCGCCCCCGGCGCCACCGCCGACCGGTTTCCGACGCCGAACTTCTTAGCGCGAAAGGACCGCCGTCAGGACCCTCCGCAGCTCGCCGGCCGGGTTCCCGGCCGGTTCCGGGGAGCGCCACGCGACGATTCCGTCGGGCCGCACCAGCGAGGCGCCGCCCCGCGAAAGGCCGTACCGGGCGGCGAAGACGTCGTCGTCGATCGTGTGGCAGTCGAGGCGGATGGCCTGCTCCGCCGCGGCCGGCTGCCACCGCGTGCCGTCGCCCGCGCACAGCAGCACCCACGAATGTCCCAGCAGGTCCACAGTGGACGCCAGTCCCGGCGCCCGGAAGCCGGGCCGCCCGGTCGGGGCCTGGATGTCCTCGACGCGCTCGCCGTCGTCCGGCTCCTCCGGCAGCACGGCCGTCGAGCGGTAGCGGAACCCGAGCGTGACGGCCAGCTGGTCCTCGGCCTTCGTCAGCCCGGTGACGTCGAGATCGGGGTGCATGCGCTGCTTCATGTTGTGCAGGGACGTGTCGATGACCATCCGCGCGATCGGCTTCCGCTCGGCTTCGTAGGTGTCGAGCAGTGCCGGGCCCGCTTCGCCACGCAGCACCGCGGCCAGCTTCCACGCGATGTCCGCGGCGTCGCCGACCGCGGTGTTGCCGCCCAGCCCGCCGGTCGGGGGCGTCACCTTCGCCGCGTCGCCGACCAGGAAGACCCGGCCGGCGCGGAACCGGTCGGCGAGCCGCGCGGCGACCTCCCACGAGCCCGTCCAGACGATCTCCGGCTCCAGGTCCGGCAGGTCGGTGGCGGCGCGGATCATCGCGACCAGCCGGTCGCGGGTGAAGTCGGCCGGGCGTTCGCCGCGGCCGGGGAAGTAGTCCGGCGCGAAGACGTACCGGTCCGGCACGTCGGTGGTGACGAACCCGGCGGTGAAGCCCGGGTGCTGCAGGTAGAACAGGTCGGTCAGGCCCGGGTGGACGCGGTCGCCGAGGTCGGCGTCGAACACCACGCCGAGGCAGTGGCTCAGCGCGTCCATCCCGGTGGTCCCGATGCCGAGCCGCTGCCGGATCCCGCTGCGCCCGCCGTCGGCGGCGACGACGTAGTCCGCGCGCACCACGGTTTCTTCGCCGGACTCGCGATCGCGCAGCGTCGCCGTGACGCCGTCGCCGTCCGGTGCCAGGTCCGTCAGCTCGGTCCGGAACCGCACCCGCGCGCCCGCCTTTTCCGCGTGCGCCAGCAGGATCGGCTCCACGACGTCCTGGCCGGCCAGGCCGGCGGGCAGGGTGGTCGACGCCGAGACGTCGAACTCGCTGCCGTCCTGGACCAGCCGGTGCAGCACCCGGCCGGCCAGGCTGGTCGCGACGGTGATCCGCAGCCCCTGCGACGCCCGCGGGCTCGCCGCCAGCACCTCGCGGTCGATTCCCGCCCAGTGGAACAACTCCATGGTGCGCCAGTTCTGCCCGGCGGCGCGCGAGTGGACCGACGTCCCCGCGTGCCGCTCCACGGCCAGCACGTCCACTCCGGCCTGCGCGAGGAAGAGCGAGGCCGACAGCCCGCCCAATCCCGCTCCGACGACCAGCACCTGTACCCGCTCGGTCATGTGTATCTCCCCATCTGTGAATCTCCCTGGCAGATATCTTAGATGCAAAGAGATTCATCGGGCAAGGCAACTCGGCTCCCAGGAGGTGGGAAGGGTTGGGTAGGCCGTTCGGCGCAAGTAGCTTCGCATTCGGCAGCCCTCCGCGAACCCCTTGAGCCGCAAGGAGAAAACCGATGACCGAGACTTCGGCGTGGTCCTTCGAGACCAAGCAGATCCACGCGGGCGCCGCGCCGGACCCGGCCACCGGGGCCCGGGCGACACCGATCTACCAGACGACGTCGTACGTCTTCCGCGACAGCCAGCACGGCGCCGACCTCTTCAGCCTGGCCGAGCCCGGCAACATCTACACGCGGATCATGAACCCGACCCAGGACGTCCTGGAGCAGCGGCTCGCCGCGCTCGAAGGCGGCGTCGCGGCGCTGGCGTTCGCGTCCGGCTCGGCCGCGACCACGGCGGCGATCCTCAACCTCGCCGGCGCGGGCGCCCACTTCGTCTCGAGCCCGTCGCTCTACGGCGGCACCTACAACCTCTTCCACTACACGCTGCCGAAGCTCGGCGTCGAGGTCACGTTCATCGACGACCAGGACGACCTCGAGCAGTGGCGCGCCGCCGTCCGGCCGAACACGAAGCTGTTCTTCGCCGAGACGCTGGCCAACCCGGGCAGCAACGTCCTCGACATCCGGGGCGTCGCCGACGTCGCGCACGAAGCCGGCGTCCCGCTCGTCGTCGACAACACCGTGCCGACGCCGTACCTGCTGCGCCCGATCGAGCACGGCGCCGACGTCGTCGTGCACTCCGCGACGAAGTACCTCGGCGGCCACGGGACGACGGTGGCCGGCGTGCTGGTCGACGGCGGCACGTTCGACTTCGGCAAGAACCCGGAGAAGTTCCCCGGCTTCAACGAGCCCGACCCGAGCTACCACGGCCTGAAGTACTGGGAGGCGCTCGGCCCCGGCTCGTACGCGGCCAAGGCGCGCGTCCAGATCCTGCGCGACACCGGCGCAGCGATCTCGCCGTTGAACAGCTTCCTGATCCTGCAGGGCATCGAGACGCTTTCGCTGCGCCTCGAGCGGCACGTCTCGAACGCGCAGGCGCTGGCCGAATGGCTGGAGCAGCGCGACGAGGTCGAGAAGGTCTACTACGCCGGCCTGCCGTCGAGCCCGCACTTCGCCAACGCGCAAAAGTACCTGCCGCGCGGCGCGGGCGCGGTCCTGTCGTTCGACCTGCGCGGCGGCGTGGAGGCGGGCCGGAAGTTCGTCGACGGCACCGAGCTGCACAGCCAGCTGGTGAACATCGGCGACGTCCGCAGCCTGATCGTGCACCCGGCGTCGACCACGCACAGCCAGCTGACGCCCGAGGAACAGCTCTCCAGCGGTGTGACGCCCGGACTGGTCCGGCTCGCCGTCGGGCTGGAGGGGATCGAGGACCTCAAGGCCGACCTCGAAGCCGGATTCCGGGCGGCCAAGGCGGAACTGTGACCGTGTCCGGCGCCTGGCGGATCGGCGATCCGCCGGGCCGCCGGAAGTTCGTCACCGGCCCGGGCGCGCTGGCGCTCGAGGCCGGTGGCGTGCTGCCTTCGTTCACGCTCGCGTACGAGACGTGGGGGACGCTGAACTCCGACGCGTCCAACGCGGTCCTCGTCGAGCACGCGCTGACCGGCGACAGCCACGCGGTCGGCCCCGCCGAACCGGGGCACCCGAGCGCGGGCTGGTGGGACGGGCTGATCGGGCCGGGCAAGGCGCTGGACACGAACGAGTTCTTCGTCGTCGTCCCGAACGTGCTGGGCGGCTGCCAGGGCTCGACCGGGCCGTCGTCGCCGGATCCGGACGGGACGCCGTGGGGCAGCCGGTTCCCGGTGGTGACGGTGTGGGACCAGGTCGCGGCCGAAGCGGCACTGGCGGACGCGCTGGGCGTTTCGCGCTGGGCCGCCGTCATCGGCGGCTCGATGGGCGGGATGCGCGCGCTGGAGTGGGCGGTCTCGCTGCCCTCGCGGGTGGCTTCGGTGCTCGTGCTGGCGTCGACCGCGCGGGCGTCGGCCGAGCAGATCGCCTGGGCCGCCCCGCAGCTGCACGCGATCCGCAGCGACCCGTTCTTCCGCGGTGGCGACTACTACTCGGCGGCTTCGGGACCCGTGGCCGGTCTGGGCATCGCCCGGCGGATCGCGCACGTCACCTACCGCAGCGAGCCGGAGCTGGCCCAGCGGTTCGGCCGGCTCCCGCAGGACGGCGAAGATCCGCTGCGCGGCGGCCGGTTCGCCGTCGAGTCCTATTTGGACCACCACGCGGCCAAGCTGGCCCGCCGCTTCGACGCCAACAGCTACCTGGTGCTGACGGAGTCGATGAACACTCACGACGTCGGCCGCGGCCGAGGCGGCGTGGCGGCGGCACTGGGCCGCGTGACGGCGCGGGCGGTGATCGCCGGCGTCGACAGCGACCGGCTCTACCCGCTGTACCAGTCGGCGGAGATCGCGGCCGGGATCCCGGGTACGCCGGAGCCGTCGGTGGTGTCGTCGCCGTACGGGCACGACTCGTTCCTCATCGAAACCGGCCAGATCGCGGCCCTGGTGAAGCACCTGCTCGGCTGAGCCCCAAGCGCCCCAATGTGGCGTTGGGTGCGTTGAACGCACCCAATGTGGCGTTCGGTGCGTTGGATGCACCGAACGCCACATTGGGGCGCTTCAGTCGGAGACGGCCTCGGAGATCCAGGGCGCCACCGGCAGGTCGCGGTCCAGGCATTCGACCGAAAGGCGGATGGTCCAGCGCAGCGCTTGCAGGACGAGGCTGTCGACCTCGTCCGGGGCCGCGTTGGCGAGGGCGATCTCGACCTGCTCCTGCGCGGCTTCGGTGTTGCCGTGGACTTCGGCGAGCAGCGTCCGGACCGCGGTCCGCACCGGTGGGTCGGCCTGGTCGATCGAGACCTCTTCGCCGTCCTCGTCGAACACCTGGACCTTCACCGGGGCGCTGCCGCCGTCGCCCAGGGTGGAGACCATTGCGCTGCACTCGCCGAAGAGCAGCAGCATGAGGGCCTTCGTCTCGTCCGCGCGGGCCTGCGGCTCGGCGGCCGACGGGGCGACCTCGCCCAGCGCTTCGGCGTCGTCGCCGAGGCTCAGCGCGGTCAACGCGCGCTGAGCCTTCTCGACGAGCCGGCGCTCCTGCTCGCTCCAATCCGGGTCCACGTGCCCCATCAAACACCACGACGGCGCTCGGCGGCACACCTTGATCCGCCGATGACCTTCAGGCCGCGCGAAGGGCACCCAGCGCGAGCCGGCAGAGCAGTTCGGCGAGTTCATCGTCACCGAGATGGCGGTTGTACGGCGTCGAGTTGATCAGTCCGAACACGGCGTGTGCCGCCGATCGCGCCTGCCGTTCCCCCAGCTCCGGGACGGCTTCGCGGATGACGCGCACCCACACCTCGACGTACTGGCGCTGGAGCGCGCGCACCTGCTTGCGGTCGGCGTCGGTGAGGTTGGCGAGGTTGCGCTCCTGAACGGTGATCAAGGCGGGGTGCGCGAGCGCGAAATCGACGTGGAACCGCACGAGGCCGGTCAGCGTGTCGTCGGGTTCACCCGGGTGGGCGGCTCGGGCCGTACCGCCGTCGAGCAGGTAGCGGCTGATCGAGTTCAGCATCTCGCCGAGGATCGCGTCCTTGCTGCGGAAGTGCCGGTACAGCGCGGGGCCGGAGATCCCGACGGCGGCACCGATGTCGTCGATGCCGACGCCGTGGAAGCCGTGGTGGGCGAACAGCTCGGCGGCCGCGGACAGGATCTGTTCGCGCCTGCTCGCCTTCTCGCCGTTCACGAGAGGGGTGGGGTTGGCCGGCATCCGGTCAGTTTAGAGCGGCAGGTTAGCGAGCGCTAACGTCACGGTTCCAGGCCGCCTTCCCGATCGCTTGTGAGCCTGCTCACCCGGCTCGGGTGGAGGGGAGACCCCGGCTGCGGTGCCCGGCGAGCACCGCAGCCGGGGGCCGGTCAGGTGGTGCAGGCCGCCGCGCCGAGCTTGACGGCCGAAGGGGTGCCCGACGGGCCGTTGGCGGTGAAACCGAGCGCCACCGCCGCTCCCGCGCCCAGGGACGGGCTGTAGGTCGGCGCGCTCACCGTGACCGTGGCGCCGGCCTGGGTGAAGGTGCCGTTCCAGCCGCTGACGACGGTCGCCCCGGCGGGCAGGGTGAACACGACCGTCCACGGGTTGGCGGCGCTCGTCGCGGTGTTGGTGACGGTCAACGTGCCCTGGAAGCCGCCTTGCCAGGAGTTGTCCAGCTTCCACGCCGTCTTGCACCCGCCGGTGCCGCCGCCGGTCGTCGTGGTGGGGGTGGTCGGGGTGGTCGTCGTCGGGTCCGGGCCGCCGCCGGTGGGCGGGATCAGGTACGGCTGGAGGATGCTCTGCTTCGCCTGGTTGACCGTGGTCCAGTCGTCGTTGAGGATGCCCCCGGTGTCCCCGGAGTTGGGGTTCCACGACCAGTAGGTGAACGAGATGCCGTTGACGCCGGTGCCGGTGTAGGCCATCAGCTTTTCCAGCCACACCTTGTCGACCGGGTTCGCCAGCGTGGTGCCGAACTCGCCCATCATCAGCGGCGCGATGTTCTGCTTGTACAGGTAGCCCCAGTAGTGGTCCCAGATCGCCGTCAGGTTCGCCGGGTAGTCGGGAGCGCTGAACCACGGCTGGTTGTAGACCGACGTGGCGTACTCGTGCGGGGAGTACACCACCCGGTTGGCCACCGACAGGCGTACCGGGAACTCGCCCGCCTTCGACAGGTTCCCGCCCCACCAGCCGCAGTCCTCGTCGTTGGACGGGTCGCCGTCCCACACGTTCGACAGCCCGCCGCTCGGGCAGCTCACGCCCTCGACGAAGATCAGCCAGTTCGGCTGCACGGCCAGGATCGCGTTGCCGGCGCGTTCGGCGGCCAGCCGCCAGTCGCGGGCGGTGTCACCGCAGCCCCAGCACGCGCCGGTCGCGGCCGGGTTGGTGCCCTCGGCGTGCGGCTCGTTGTGCAGGTCCGCGCCGATGACCGTGGTGTTGCCCGCGTAGTGCTGGGCGAGCGTCTTCCAGTCGTTGATCCAGGTGCTTTCCGGGACACCGGCGGTGTACCAGAGCGCGGTCTGCCCCGCGCTGGTCGGCCGGTGCCGGTCGAGGATGACGCGCATCCCCTTCGTCCCCGCGTAGCCGATCACCTTGTCGAGGATCTGCAGCGGGGACAGCCCGATCAGGTCGGGGTTGGTGTAGTCGTTGATGCCGGTGGCCGTGGCACCGGGCTTCAGCGCGTCGTCGGAGAACGGCACGCGCAGGGTGTTGTAGCCCAGCTGGGCCATCTGGTCGAGCTGCTGGCGCCAGGTCCGGCTGGACCACAGGCCGTGGAAGGTCTTGTTGTCGGTCTCCATCCCGAACCAGTTGATGCCGGTCAGCCGAACCGTCGCGCCCGTGCTGTCCAGGATCTTGTTGCCGCTGGTGTGCAGGTACCCGGCGCCCGTACCGCCGGCCGCCGCCGCGACCTGGCCGGTCGCGCCGAAGGCCACCAGCCCGCTCGCGGCCACCACGGCCGCGGCCAGCACGCCGAACGCTTTTCTCCACTGCGTCATCTGCTCTCCTTTGAGCAATACGTCATCCTGGGAGCGCTCCCAGACGAGGTTAGCGAACGCGGTCCCGGTGTCAAGGGCACAGCGCGAACCCCGCTCGTCGTCCGGCCGGGGGTAACCCACCCGGGGCGACCTGCCGATCTTGCGCGGCTGACGGATCGCTGACGTTTCACACTTCCGGTGTGGGCTAAGTGGGTACCTACCGGTAACTAGGGGTTCCTCGCCAGCCCTTCACCTGCTGTCCTATTTGGGTCGGCCCTGTCACAAAGGAGTGACCCATGGCTGTTCCCACCCGTAATTTCAGGCGATCCCTTCTACGGTTGAGCACGGCCCTGGGGGCCGTCGTCCTTGCCTCTCTCGGCGTCACGGGCCTCGCCCAGGCCGCCGGGACCGTCTACGCCGCGCTCGGCGACTCCTACTCCTCCGGGGTCGGGGCCGGCAGCTACGGCAGTTCCGGGAGCTGTTACCGCAGCTCCAAGGCCTACTCCCAGCTGTGGGCCAACGCCCACAGCGGCACCTCGTTCACGTTCCTCGCCTGCTCGGGCGCGAAAACCGGGGACGTGATCAACCAGGCGAACTCGATCCCCTCGTCGGCCACGCTCGTCACGGTGACCGTCGGCGGGAACGACGCCGGGTTCACCGACGTCATCACCACCTGCACCCTGGGCAGTGACTCCGACTGCGTGAACCGCGTCAACACGGCCAAGACGTACGTCAACAACACGCTGCCGGCCCTGCTGACCAACACCTACAACGCGATCAAGGCCAAGGCGCCGGGCGCTCGGCTCGTCGTCCTGTCCTACCCGCGCTTCTACACCGTGCCCGGCTCCTGCTGGGTGGGGTTGAGCGACACCAAGCGGTCCGCGATCAATTCGGGTGCCGACGCGCTCGCGTCGGTGATCCAGTCGCGGGCGGGCTCGGCGGGCGCGACCTTCGTCGACGTGCGGCCGTCGTTCGCCGGGCACAACATCTGCTCGTCGGCCGACGATTACCTGCACAGCCTGACCTGGCCGGTGATCGAGTCCTACCACCCGACCGCGGCCGGGCAGTCGGGCGGCTACTACGCCCCGCTGCGGGCGGCGATCGGCTGAGCGGAGCCCGAGACGGCCACCCCGGTCCGCCGGGGTGGCCGTTCGTGACGTCCGGCGACTGGACACCCACGTTAGCGGTCGCTAACATCGGAGCGGAGGTTAACGCCCGCTAACTTCGAGGGAGCCCATGGACACGCCGGCACTGGGGACTACGGCTGCCCCGGACAGCGAGGCCTACGCCCGCAACGCCACCTCACACGCGGAGCTGGTCGAAGACCTCCGCAAACGCTTGGCGGCCGCCCGGCTGGGCGGGCCGGAGAAGGCCCGCACGCGGCACGTCGAGCGCGGCAAGCTGCTGCCCCGCGACCGCGTCGACACGCTGCTCGATCCGGGTTCGCCGTTCCTCGAGCTGTCCCCGCTGGCGGCCAATGGGTTGTACGACGACGAAGCGCCGTCGGCGGGCATCATCACCGGCGTCGGGCGGGTCTCGGGCCGGGAGTGCGTGGTCGTCGCCAACGACGCCACCGTCAAGGGTGGCACCTACTACCCGATGACGGTGAAGAAGCACCTGCGCGCCCAGGAGGTCGCCCTCCACAACAACCTGCCGTGCGTCTACCTGGTGGACTCCGGCGGCGCGTTCCTGCCCCGGCAGGACGAGGTCTTCCCGGATCGTGAACACTTCGGCCGGATCTTCTACAACCAGGCGACGATGTCCGCGCGCGGGATCCCGCAGATCGCCGCCGTGCTCGGCTCGTGCACCGCGGGCGGCGCGTACGTCCCGGCGATGAGCGACGAGGCCGTGATCGTCCGGAACCAGGGCACCATCTTCCTCGGCGGCCCGCCGCTGGTGAAGGCGGCGACCGGCGAGGTCGTCACGGCCGAGGAACTCGGCGGCGGCGACGTCCACGCCCGGCAGTCCGGCGTCACCGACCACCTGGCCGACGACGACGCCCACGCGCTGCGGATCGTCCGGTCGATCGTCTCGACGCTCGGGCCGCGCACCCCGCGTCCGTGGGACGTCTTGCCGACCGAAGCGCCCGCCGTCGACCCGGCTGAGCTGTACGGCGTCGTGCCGACCGACCCGCGCGTGCCCTACGACGTGCGCGAGGTGATCGCCCGGATCGTTGACGGCAGCCGGTTCGCCGAGTTCAAGAAGGAGTACGGCGCCACCCTGGTCACCGGGTTCGCCCGGATCCACGGCCACCCGGTCGGCATCATCGCGAACAACGGCGTCCTGTTCGCCGAGTCGGCGATGAAGGGCGCGCACTTCATCGAGCTGTGCGACAAGCGCTCGATCCCGCTGGTGTTCCTGCAGAACATCACCGGCTTCATGGTCGGGCGCGCGTACGAGGCGGGCGGCATCGCGAAGCACGGCGCCAAGATGGTCACGGCGGTGGCGTGCGCGCGGGTGCCGAAGCTGACCGTCGTGATCGGTGGCTCGTTCGGGGCCGGCAACTACTCGATGTGCGGCCGGGCGTACTCGCCGCGGTTCCTGTGGATGTGGCCGAACGCGCGGATCTCGGTGATGGGCGGCGAGCAGGCGGCGTCGGTGCTGTCGACGGTCCGCCGCGACGCCATCGAGGGCCGTGGCGGCGAATGGTCCACAGAGGACGAAGAGGCGTTCAAGGACCCGATCCGCGAGCAGTACGAGGCGCAGGGCAGCCCGTACTACTCCACCGCGCGGCTGTGGGACGACGGCGTCATCGACCCGGCGGACACCCGCACGGTGCTCGGCCTCGCCCTCTCGGCCGCGGCCAACGCACCGCTGGCCGAGGTCAACTACGGCGTCTTCCGGATGTGAGGGGCATGTTCGACTCAGTGTTGGTCGCGAACCGGGGCGAGATCGCGGTCCGGGTCATCCGCACGCTGCGGGCCCTCGGGATCCGCGCGGTCGCGGTGTACAGCGACGCGGACGCCGACGCGCGGCACGTCCGCGAGGCGCACACGGCGGTGCGCATCGGCCCGGCGGAAGCCGCCCGCAGTTATCTGAACATTCCGGCCATTGTGGACGCCGCGGTGTCGTCCGGCGCGCAGGCCGTGCACCCCGGTTACGGCTTCCTGGCCGAGAACGCCGAGTTCGCGCGGGCCTGTGCAGAAGCCGGGCTGGTGTTCATCGGCCCGCCGGTCGCGGCGATCGACGCCATGGGCGACAAGATTCGCGCCAAGGCGACGGTGTCGAAGGCCGGCGTGCCCGTCGTGCCCGGGGCGTCCGATGTGGACATCCCGGACGGTGACTTCGCTTCGGCGGCCGCGAAAGTCGGCTACCCGCTGCTGCTCAAGCCGTCCGCCGGTGGTGGCGGCAAGGGGATGCGGCTGGTGCACGCTCCCGAAGAACTGGACGCCGCGATCGAGTCGGCGCGGCGCGAGGCCAAGGGTTCCTTCGGCGACGACACGCTGTTGATGGAGCGGTTCGTCACGACCCCGCGGCACATCGAGATCCAAGTGCTGGCCGACACGCACGGCCACGTCATCCACCTCGGCGAGCGCGAGTGCAGCCTGCAGCGGCGGCACCAGAAGATCATCGAAGAGGCGCCGTCGGTGCTGCTGGACGACGTCACCCGCGAGAAGATGGGCTCGGCGGCGGCCGAGGCCGCGCGCTCGGTCGGGTACGTCGGCGCCGGCACCGTCGAGTTCATCATGTCGGCGCACGACCCGGACGAGTTCTTCTTCATGGAGATGAACACCCGGCTGCAGGTCGAGCACCCGGTCACCGAGCTGGTCACCGGCCTCGACCTCGTCGAGTGGCAGGTCCGGGTGGCGGCCGGGGAACACCTGACCGTGCAGCAGGACGACGTCGTCCTCGAGGGACACGCCGTCGAAGCGCGGGTGTACGCCGAAGACCCGGCGCGCGGGTTCATCCCGACCGGTGGGACGGTGCTGGCCGTGCACGAGCCGGCCGGCGACGGCGTCCGCGTCGACTCGTGGATGACGCCGGGCGCGGTGGTCGGTTCGAACTACGACCCGATGCTGGCCAAGGTGATCGCCTGGGGCCCGGACCGCGCGGCCGCGCTGCACCGGCTCGACCTGGCGCTGGCCGACACGGCGTTGCTGGGCGTCGGCACGAACACCGCGTTCCTGCGCGGGCTGCTGGCCGACGCCGACGTCCGCGCGGGCAAGCTCGACACCGAACTCGTCGACCGGCGGCTGTCGGAACTCGTCTCCTCCGAGGTGCCCGCGGAGTTCTTCGTCGCGGCCGCGCTCGACCGGTTCCTCGAGCTGCAGCCGTCCGGGCCGGTGGTCGACCCGTGGGACGTGCCGGACGGCTGGCGGATGGGCGGCTCCGGCGGGGTGACGTTCCGGCTGAAGTCCGGCACCGCCCGCGCGGTGGTCCGGGTGCAGGGCACGCCGGCCGCCGCCACGGTGTTCGTCGACGACGCTGCGCCGGTCCACGTGTCGGCCCGGCGCGACGGCGACGTCCTGGAGGTCCGGCACGCGGGTGGGTTTCACCGCTACCGCCAGGCCTGCGGTCCGGATCGGACGGTCTGGCTGGCGCGCGACGGCCTGAGTTTCCCCTTCGGGGAGCAGGAGTTCGTGCTGGCGTCGCGCGGCGAGGCGGCCGGGGCGGGCCCGGTCACCAGCCCGATGCCGGGCACGGTGCTCGTGGTGAAGGTCGCCGCGGGTGACGTCGTCAAGGCCGGGACGCCGTTGCTGGTCGTCGAAGCGATGAAGATGGAGCACACGGTCACCGCGCCGATCGACGGCGTGGTCAGCGAACTCCCCGTCCGGGCCGGCCAACAGGTCGCGCTGGACGAAACCCTTGCCGTAGTCACGCCCCACGAGGAGCAGCCGTGATCGACTTCCGCCTGGACGAGGAGTACGAGTCCCTCCGCAAGACCGTCGAGGACTTCGCGCGCGGCGAGGTCGCGCCGGTGATCGGCGAGCTGTACGAGAAGGAAGAGTTCCCCTACGCGATCGTCGCGAAGATGGGCGAGATGGGCCTGTTCGGCCTGCCGTTCCCCGAGGAGTTCGGCGGCATGGGCGGCGACTACTTCGCGCTGTGCCTGGCGTTGGAGGAGCTGGCGCGGGTCGACTCGTCGGTCGCGATCACCCTGGAGGCCGGCGTCTCCCTCGGCGCGATGCCGATCTACCGCTTCGGAACGCAGGAGCAGAAGGAGAAGTGGCTCCCGGACCTGTGCGCGGGCACGGCGCTGGGCGGCTTCGGCCTGACCGAACCGGGCGGCGGCTCGGACGCCGGCGCCACGCGCACGCGCGCGCGTCAGGACGGCGACGAGTGGGTCGTCAACGGCAGTAAGGCGTTCATCACGAACTCGGGCACGGACATCACCCGGTTCGTCACCGCCACCGCGGTCACCGACGTGATGGAGAACGGCCGCAAGGAGATCTCGGCGATCCTCATCCCGTCCGGCACGCCGGGTTTCGCGGTGGCGCCGAAGTACTCCAAGGTCGGCTGGAACTGCTCGGACACCCACGAACTGTCCTTTTCGGACGTCCGCGTCCCGGTGGAGAACCTGGTCGGTGTCCGCGGTCGGGGATACGCGCAGTTCCTGTCCATTTTGGACGAGGGTCGCGTCGCGATCGCCGCGTTGTCGGTGGGGTTGGCGCAGGGTTGCGTGGACGAGTGCCTCAAGTACGTGAAGGACCGGGTCGCGTTCGGCAAGCGGATCGGTGAGTACCAGGCGATCCAGTTCAAGATCGCCGACATGGAGGTCCGCACCCACACCGCCCGCCTGGCGTACTACCAGGCGGCGTCGAAGATGCTGCGCGGCGAGCCGTTCAAGAAGGAGGCGTCGATCGCCAAGCTGGTGGCCTCCAACGCGGCGATGGACAACGCCCGCGAAGCGACCCAGATCTTCGGCGGGTACGGGTTCATGAACGAGTTCCCGGTGAGCCGCTTCTACCGCGACGCGAAGATCCTGGAGATCGGCGAGGGCACGAGCGAGGTCCAGAAGATGCTGATCTCGCGCCACCTCGGCGTGGCCTGACCCGGTCGTGAGTGGTAAAGCGGGTTAGAACCCGCTTTACCAC
>NZ_JBSGBK010000075.1:0-43745 GCF_053601215.1 Amycolatopsis sp. NPDC004772 | reverse complement strand
GTGTTGATCACACCCCACCGAACGCCACATTGGGTGCGTCCAGCGCACCCAACGCCACATTGGGGCGCTTCTAGGCTTGTTGTGCCCGGGTGACGAACGGCGCCGGATCCGCCAGGACGCGGTGGATGACGCGGCCGGCCGCGCCGAGCGTGGCCGCGTCGCCGCCGAGGCGGGAGGCGGTCAGGTACGGGGGCGTGCCGCGCAGGCCGCCGAGGCGCTTGGCCAGGACCTCCGACACCGGCCCGGACAACCACGGGTACAGCTGCGTGAACACCCCGCCCAGCACGATGCGGTCAAGGTCCAGCAGGTTCACCGCCGAAGTCAAGGCGATGCCGAGCGCTCGCCCGGCCGCCGCGCACGCCGCCAGCGCCGTCTCGTCGCCGCGCTCGAGAGCGGCCAGCAACGCCGGGACCGAGGCCGCCTTCCCCGCCGCCAGCAAGGCTTCCTGCCCGGCGTAGGTCTCCAGGCAGCCACTGCCGCCACACCGGCACGGCGCTCCCTCCGGGGCGACCACCACGTGCCCCAGCTCGCCGGCCAGGCCCGTCGCGCCCGAATACAGCGTGCCGCCGACCACCAAGCCCGCGCCGATGCCGATTTCCCCGGACACGTAGAGGAAGTCGCGTTCGCCGTCGCCGTACCAGAGCTCGCCCAGCGCCGCGAGGTTCGCCTCGTTGTCGAGCTCGACCGGGATCGGCAGGCGCAGCAGGTCGGCCGGGCGGACGTCCTGCCAGCCGAGGTTGGGCGCGCTGAACAGCACGCCGTCGCCGACCGGGCCGGACACCGCCAGCACCGCGCCCGCCGCCTCCAGCCCCAGCCGGTGTGCCTCGGCGAGGGCCTCCGAAGCCAGCTCCTGCAGCTCTCCCAGCACCTTCTTGGGCCGTGCGCCACGGTTGTCGCGATCGCGGCGGACGGCGACCCGGACCGCGCCGGTCAGGTCGAGCACGCGCACCGCGAGGTAGTCGACGTTGATCTCCAGCCCCAGCGACGCCACCCGCGCCCCGCTCAGCACGACCTCGACGCCGGGCCGGCCGCGTTCGCCCGCCCGCGCGGGGCCCGTCTCGGCGAGCAGGCCGGCCTCCACCAGGTCGCCGACCAGCTTCGAGACGGTCGACTTGGTCAGGCCGGTGACCTCGGCGAGCGCGGCCCGGGTGAGCGGGCCCCCGCGGCCGACCGCGCCGAGCACGACCTCGAGGTTGCGGGCGCGCATCTCCTCGTGCCGCACGGCCTGCGTCATCGTGTCCTCCCGCGAAGCACTGTAACCCCGGCCTCTTGACGCCGGGGACCCCCGCGGCGCATATTTAGTCTACAACGTGAACTAAATGAAGGGACAGTCATGAGCGACTACGCTCCCCAGCCGGCCGACAAGTTCACCTTCGGCCTCTGGACCGTGGGCTGGCCCGCCAACGACCCGTTCGGCGTCGCGACGCGGGCGCCGCTGGACCCGGTCGAGAGCGTGCACCGGCTCGCCGAGCTGGGCGCCTACGGCGTGACCTTCCACGACGACGACCTGCTGGCCACCGAGCCGGACCGCGACAAGGCGATCGAGCGCTTCCGCAAGGCGCTCGCCGAGACCGGCCTCAAGGTCCCGATGGCCACCACGAACCTGTTCACCCACCCGGTGTTCAAGGACGGCGGCCTGACCAGCAACGACCGGGACGTCCGCCGGTACGCGCTGCGGAAGGTGCGCCGCAACCTCGACCTGGCGGCCGAGCTGGGCGCCGAGACCTACGTCGTCTGGGGCGGCCGCGAAGGCGCCGAGTCCGACGCGGCGAAGGACGTCCGCGCGGCGCTGGACCGCTACAAGGAAGGCCTCGACCTGCTCGCCGACTACGTCGTCGAAAGGGGCTACAACCTGCGGTTCGCCCTGGAGCCCAAGCCGAACGAGCCGCGCGGTGACATCCTGCTGCCGACGATCGGGCACGCGCTGGGCTTCATCTCGCAGCTCGCGCGGCCGGAGCTGTTCGGGCTCAACCCGGAGGTCGGCCACGAGCAGATGGCCGGGCTGAACTTCGTGCACGGCATCTCGCAGGCGCTGTGGCAGGGCAAGCTGTTCCACATCGACCTCAACGGCCAGCACGGCCCGAAGTACGACCAGGACCTGATCTTCGGCCACGGCGACCTGAAGAGCGCGTTCTTCCTGGTCGACCTGCTGGAGAACGGCGGCTACGAGGGCCCGCGGCACTTCGACTACAAGCCGCTGCGCACCGAGGACGCCGCGGACGTCTGGGTGTCCGCGGCCGCGAACATGCGGACGTACCTGATCCTCAAGGAGAAGTCGGCGGCGTTCCGGGCCGACCCGGAGGTCGTCGAGGCCCTCGCCGCGTCGCGGGTCCCGGACCTCTCGACGCCGACGCTCGCCCCGGGCGAGACGTTCGACGACGTCCTGAACGACGAGTTCGACCTCGACGCGGCGGCCGCGCGCGGCTACCACTTCACCCGGCTCAACCAGCTCGCCCTGGAGCACCTGCTCGGCGTGCGCTGACCGGCCGCTACGCCGCGGGAAGCACTCCCGCGGCGTAGCGGATCGCGCCCAGCAGGAGGGCGCGGAACGCCGGATCGGCGTACGACTCGCTCGTGTGGCCGAGTCCGGTGTAGAACGCCCGGCCCCGCCCCTGCGGGTGACACCAGGTGATCGGGTGGTCCGCGCCCATCCCGCCACCGGTGTAGCTGGACTCGTCCAGCGTCTGCAGGACGTGCACCCGGCCACGCGGGTTGGTGCGGAAGTCGTACAGCTCGTCGGTCCGGGTCCACACCGGCGGCAGGTGGGCGGTCGCCGGGTGGGTGCCGTCTTCGGTGACGAACCGGGCCTGCTGGATCTCCGGGTGCGTCTCGAACCAGGCGCCCACCAGCTCCCCGTACCAGGGCCAGTCGTAACCCGTGTCGGCCGCCGCGTGGACACCGACGTATCCGCCCCCGCCCTCTACATAGGACTCGAACACGGTCCGCTGCGCCGCGTCCAGGACTTCCCCGCTGGTCGAGAGGAACACCACCACGTCGTGCGCGGCCGGGGTGAACGCGTCCTCGGTCGCCGTGACGTCGAAGCCGTGCGCCGAGCCCAGGTCCCGGATCGCCCGGATCCCGGCCGGGATCGAGTCGTGGCGATACGTCATCGTCTTGGAGAACACCAGCACCTGCACAGGGAACCTCTTCACTCGGCGGGAACGGCGGCGGCCAGCAGGAGGTCCTTGACCTCGGTGGCGTGGATCTTCTCGCGGGCGAACGCCGGGTCCGAGCACAGCAGCACGGGCCCGTCCTCGGGCGCGTCGGGCAGCCGCCCGTGGCTGCCGCGCACCGGAGCCGGATCGAGCGGCACGACCTGCATCGAGTACCGCAGGCCCAGCTTCTTGCGGGCCAGCGCGGCCGCCGCCTTCAGCTTGACCTTCGGGTCGCGCGGGTCGAAGAACAGCTCGGCCGGGTCGTAGCCGGGCTTGCGGTGGATCTCGACGGTCTTCGCGAAGTCCGGCGCGCGGTCGTCGCTGAGCCAGTAGTAGTAGGTGAACCACGCGTCCGGCTCGGCGATCGCGACCAGCTCGCCCGCGCGTTCGTGGTCGACGCCGAACCCGGCCTGGCCTTCCCGGTCCAGTACGACGTCCACCCCGGACAGCCCGGCGACGATGTCCCGCACCCGCGCGAGGTCCGCCGGATCGGTGACGTAGACGTGCGCGACCTGGTGGTCGGCGACCGCGAACGCCCGGGACGTCCACGGGTCCAGGTACTCCATGCCCGCCTGGACGTACACGGAGAGCAGGCCTTCGCGCCGCAGCGCCCGGTTGACGTCGACCGGCCGGCTCGCGTTCGTGATGCCGTATTCCGACAGCGCGACGACGGTGTGCCCGCCCGCGGCCGCTTGGTCGAGCAGCGGCTGCAGGGCCGTGTCGAGCTCCCGGGCCGCCGCCGCGGCCTCGGGTGCGTCGGGGCCGAAGCGCTGCAGGTCGTAGTCGAGGTGCGGGAGGTAGACGAGCGTGGTGTCCGGCTTGTCCTCGGCCACGATCTTCTGCGCCGCGGCGATGATCCACCGCGACGACGTGATCGACGCCGTCGGGCCCCAGTAGGTGAAGAGCGGGAACTCGCCGAGGGTTCCGACCAGGCGGTCGTGCAGCTGCGGCGGGTGCGTGTAGCAGTCCGGGGACTTCTTGCCGTCGGCGTGGTAGATCGGCCGCGGGGTCACCGTGAGGTCGGTGGCCGCGCCCATCGCGTACCACCAGCAGACGTTCGCGACCCGGTGGCCGGGCTGCGCGCGGCGGGCCGCGTCCCAGAGCTTGTCCCCCTGCACCAGCTTGTTGTGCTGGCGCCACAGGAACACCTCGCCGAGTTCGCGGAAGTACCAGCCGTTGCCGACGATCCCGTGCCCGGCCGGGGTGCGCCCGGTGAGGAACGTCGACTGCACCGGGCAGGTGACCGCCGGGAACACCGTGTCCAGCTGCGCGGTGAAGCCCGGCTCGGCCGCCTTGCGCAGGTTCGGCATGTGCGGGAGCAGCCGCGGGGTGAGCCCGACGACGTCGAGGACGAGCAAACTCATGCGGACACCTCTTCCAGGCCCAGGGTGGTCAGTTCCCGCCGGGTCCAGTCCAGCTCGGCCGCGATGCCCGCGACCAGCCCGGCGTCGTCGGCGGGTGCGTCCGGGAGCACCTGCCAGGTGTAGGTCTCGGCTTCGACGTGGTCGGTGCGCGCGGCCGCGCCGCCGAACAGCTCGGCCAGGGTGGCCGCCAGCATCGGCCGGGTGGACGTCAGCGGCGGCGCCGGGTCGGCGTGCAGCGGAACGTGGAAGTGCACCCGCCACGGCCGCTTTCCGGGTAGCGCGCCGGCCAGCGCGAGGTCGAGGTCGTCGGCTCCGGGTGGCGCTCCTTCGGTGCTCTGGTGCAGGAACCGGGGCTCCACGAACGAGGCCAACGCCGTCCGCGTGACGGGATCGGCCGGATCCGGAGCCTCCAGCGCGGCCGACGCCTGCAGCTTGACGACGTCCAGCCCGGCCGCCTCCAGCCGTCCCAGAGCGGCGGCCGGGTCTTCGAAACCGACCGCGAGGTGGCAGGTGTCGAGGCAGACGCCGAGCCGGTCCTTGTCCACTTCGGACAGCAGTGACGCGGCCTGCGCGGTCGTCTCGATGATGCAGCCGGGTTCCGGCTCGAACGCCACCCGCACCGGCCGGTCCTGCGCGGCGAGCCCCTTGGCGAGGGCATCGAGCTGCCCGTCGTCGCCCCGCCACTCCGTGCGCCAGCCGAGCGGCAGGGTCGACACGCTACCGCGCACGGCGTCGTCCGGCATCAGCTCGCCGAGCAGCCGCGCGAGGTCCAGGGTGTACCGGGTCCGCTCGGGCGTCGACCAGTCCGGGCGGTACACCTTGTGCTTGACGACCGGGTCGTGGAAGCCCTGGTAGGGGAACCCGTTGAAGGTGACGACCTCCAGGCCGCGCGCCGCCAGCTCGCGTCGCAGGCGGGCCACCGCGCCCGGGTCGGCGGCCAGCTCGGTGGCCACCGGCCGGGCCAGCCACAGGCCGAGCCCGAGCCGGGCCACACCCAGGCGCTCGCGGACCGGCTCGCCGAAGCGGGCCAGCTGGGCGAGCACGCCGTCGAGGTCTTCGGCCTGGTGGACGTTGGTGCAGTAGGCGAGGTGGACCAGCGTGCCGTCCCGGTGGCGGAACCTCACTTGCGCGCCCCCCGCAGGATCGAGTTGCCCGCGAACTCGGCTTCCGGAGGCACTTCGTCCAGCGACAGCCGCCCGCTCTGGCCGTAGAACTCGACGGGGTTGCGCCACAGCACCCGGTCGACGTCGTCCTCGGTGAACCCGGCGGCCAGCATCGCGTCGCCGGTTTTGCGGGTCTTGAGCGGGTCGCTCTTGCCCCAGTCGGCGGCCGAGTTCACCAGCACGCGCTCGGTGCCGTACTCCTGCAGGATCGCGACCATCCGATCCTCGTCCATCTTCGTGTCCGGGTAGATGGAGAAGCCCAGCCAGCAGCCGGAGTCCTTGGCCATCGCCACGGTCAGCTCGTTGAGGTGGTCGAGCACCACGCGCTCCGGCGCGATCCCCGACTCGCGGACGACGGCGATGCTCCGCTCGGTCCCGGCCGCCTTGTCGCGGTGCGGGGTGTGGACCAGGGCCGGCAGGTCGTGGGCGATCGCCAGGGCGAGCTGCGCGGCGAACGCCTTGTCCTCCTCCGCGGTCATCGAGTCGTAGCCGATCTCGCCGACCGCGACCACGCCGTCCTTCTCCAGGTACCGCGGCAGGAGTTCGAGCACCGGGACGCAGCGCGGGTCGTTGGCCTCCTTGGGGTTGAGCGCGATCGTGCAGTGGTGGGCGATGCCGAACTGGCTCGCGCGGAACGGCTCCCAGCCGACCAGGGCGTCGAAGTAGTCGGTGAAGCTGCCGACGCCGGTGCGCGGCTGGCCCAGCCAGAACGCCGGTTCGACCAGCGCCCGGACGCCGGCGGCGTGCATGGCCGCGTAGTCGTCGGTGGTCCGCGAGCTCATGTGGATGTGGGGGTCGAAGATGCGCATCAGCCGTCCTGTTCGTTCAGCAGGGTGCGGAGATCGGCGGGGACTTCGCGGCCGGCCGCGGTGCGTTCGGCGGCGAAGGCCCGCAGCATGCGGAGCAGTTCTTCGTCGGTCCGGCGCTCCAGGCCGGCCACGGCGGCCAGGGGGATGCCCATGAAGACGCACTTGAGGACGCCGTGGCGGTAGGCGGCGTCGCCGAGGTGGGTGGCGGCGTACTCGCCCATCGCCGCGGCCACCAGGCGGGTGTCGTTGGTGCGCAGCGCGTCCGCGACCAGCTCGATCCCGGCGTCTCCCGTGTCCACAACGGACAGTCCATCGAGGACCGCGCGCTTTTCGGCCGCGTCGCCGTATCGGTAGAGCTCGGGCATCTGCGCGGCGGCGCCGGGTGCCGCCTTGAGCAGCTCCACCCGGGCCGTGTCCGCCGCCGTCCGGCCGACCCGGCGCCCGACGGCGGGGAACACCGTCTGCAACGCCTTCGCGTCGGCGGCGACGTCGGAAAGCGCCTTTTCCAGCCAGGCGTTCACGCGGTCACCGCCTTCCGCAGGAACTCCAGGGACTCGCGGGCGATCCTCGGGGCCGCGTGGCTGTCCCGCGGCAGTTCGACGGCGACGAGGCCGGAGTACGGCTCGAGGGCGGCCAGGACCGGCGGGAAGTCGATCTCGCCGCGCCCGAACTCCAGGTGCTCGTGCGTGCCGCGGCGCATGTCGTCGATCTGGACGTTCACCAGCCGCGGCAGCGCCCGGCGGACGCAGTCGGGCACGGACGCGGACTCGGTGCACCGGCAGTGCCCGATGTCCAGCGTCAGCCCGAACCGGTCCGGGTCGCCGAGCCTTGCCGACAGCTCGAAGTACCCGTCGAGATCCTCGACGAGCATGCCGGGCTCGGGTTCGAAGCCGAGCCGGACGTCGTGCTCGTCGGCGGCCTTCAGCACCTCGGCGCACCCGTCGACCAGGTACGCCCAGGCCTGCTCGCGTTCGAGGTCCGCCGGTTTGTTGCCGCTCCAGAAGGAGACCGCGTCGGCACCGAGGTCCGCGGCGATCTTCACCGCCCGCGTCAGGAACTCGACGCGGCGCGCGCGGTCGGGGTCGAGGAACGTCGGCGAGTGCTTGCGCCAGGGGTCCAGCAGGAACCGCGCGCCGGTCTCGATGACGACGGCGAGGCCGAGCCGGTCCAGGTCGGCGGCGACGTCGGCGACCCGGCGGGCGAGGTCCGGCCCGAACGGGTCCAGGTGCTGGTGGTCGAGGGTGAGCGCGACGCCGTCGTACCCGAGGTCGGCCAGCACGCGCAGGGCGTCGGGGAGGCGGTGGTTGGCGAAGCCGTTGGTGCCGTACCCGAACCTCATGTCGGCGACACCTTCCGGCCCAGCACCCGCGCGACCGGGAACGCGGCGGCCACGGCGAGCGCCGACCGCCACGCGCCGGCGCGGGCGATCAACCCGGCCTGCAGCGGGATCATGCCGTGGATACCGGCCCCGACCGCCCGCCGGATCTTGCGCCCGGCCGGGTCGCGGACGGCGTCGTACTGCGCGCCGCCGGTGGTCACGGCGTACGTCCCGAGCAGCGCCGAGGACAGCAGGCCACCCCGGCCGGCGGCGACCCCCACGCCGGCCGTCGCGACCAGGGTGGCCGCGGGCAGCGCGGGCCCGGCACCGTCCACTTCGGACCGTGACAGCGTTGTCACGGCGTAGGTGTGCGCGCCGACGGTCAACGCCGCGGGCAGCGCGGGTCTGCTCCCGCCCGCGCCGAGCAGGACGTCGAGGGTGCGGGCGGCGGCCATCGCGGCCGGGCCCAGCACGGTGTTCTTGAGCGCGAAGTCGTAGGCCCACACGGTCGCGGCCAGCGGCAGGGCGACCCGCAGGGCCCGCCGTCCCCCGGCGGCCGCGGCGATGGCCAGCCCGCCCGCGGTCAGCCCGGTGGCGACGCCCAGCGCGGTCCCCGGCGCGACCCGGCCCGACGGGATCGGCCGCTCGGGCCGTTCGACGGCGTCGAGATCGCGGTCGGCGTAGTCGTTGAGCGCCATGCCCGCCCAGTAGAGGCAGACCGAAGCACCGGTCAGGGCGAGCGTGCGGCGGCCGAACGGCCAGCCCGCCGCGGCGGCCCCGGCGACGGCGTCCCCGGGAACGGTCAGCGCGGCGGGTGCGCGGACGAGCTCGACCAGCGCCTTCACCGGTGCGCCCAGTCGCGCAGGGCGGCGTACTGCGACGCCAGGTCGTGCGGGCCGTCGCCGACGGGATCCTTGAAGAAGAAGCCGAACTCGGTGACCGGCCCGGCCACGCCGTCACGGCACGCCTTGCCGGTCAGCCGGGCGAGGTCGAGCACCAGCGGCGCGGCGAGCGCCGAGTCGCAGCCTTGCCAGGTCAATTGCAGCGTCATGCGCGCGCCGAGGAAGCCTTCGAACAGCACGTGGTCCCAGGCGGTCTTCCAGTCGCCGAGGGCCGGGACGTAGTCGATGTGCACCTCGCCGTCGACCGGGTGCCCGAGGTTCTGCGCCAGCACCTGCTGTTTGGACGCGTTCTTGCTCGCCGCGGCCGCGGGGTCGGCCAGCGTGGCGCCGTCCCCGCCGCCGAGCAGGTTCGTGCCCGACCAGGCGAGGACGTTCAGCCCGCGCTGCGCGAACATCGGCGCGAGGACGGACCGCAGCAGCGTCTCACCGGTCTTGCCGTCCCGGCCCGCGTACGGCTGCCCGGTGGCGCGGGCGAGTTCGTCGAGGGCCGGCAGCCGCGCACCGGTGGACGGGGTGAAGTCGACAAAGCCACAACCCGCGCGGAAGGCGGCGTAGGCGTAGAGCGCACTCGGCGGCAGCGTGTCGAGCTCGGTCTCGAGGGCGGCCAGGGAAGCGTGCGCGGGCTGCGGTGGACACGGCGGTTCAGTGGAGGCGACGTTGAGGACGACGACGTGGTCCAGCCCCCGGCGGAACTCGGTCAGGTCGGCGACCACCTGCTCGACCGCGTCGCGCCCGCCCCCGGACGGCGCGGGCCGCAGCCGGGCCTCGGCCACGTCGAGCTCGGCGGCGACGGCACCGGGCAGAGCGGCCGGCAGCACCCCGGCGGAGGCCAGGTGTTCGGACCGTTTGAGCAGCGGCGTGTCCACCACGTCGTGGCCCCCGAAGACGAGGTCCCCCAGGCCGGGTAGCGCGGCCCCGGCGAAGTCCGGCAGGTCGGTCACGCAGCCGGCGCGCGACGCGAGCCCCGCCCGCAGCGCGGCGGCCCCGGCGACGGCGGTGGTGGCCACCGAGCCGCGGGCCCCGATCAGCCAGACACCGAGCTTCCCCATGGTTCCTCCAGTTCCCGGTCCAGCCCGCACCGGTCCTGGCGCGGGTCCACAGCGAGATCACGCGCCGGCCATGTCCCCGGCCGGCGCGGCGGTACTGGGTTTCCTTGAGCGACAAGAACTTCACGGCTCGACGCCGTCAGCCCCCATTTGCACGATACCGGCAGAAACGCCCATACCGGCCGCGCCGCACGGACAACATGGCGGACAGAGCGCCCCCATCCGGGCGAATTGCGGGTGAGCCGGATCGGTTCCGCCGCAGCGGTTAGGCCATTCGAGATCACCGCCAGGCGGAAGCAGGACTCGCAGAACCGGGCGCCTTTCAGCGCGATACCGCCCGTCGGGCGAGCACCGCCACTCGGGCTCGCCGCGGGCGAGCCTTATCAGTTCCGCTACAGCGTTACGCCATTCGAGATCACCGCCAGGCGGAAGCACGTCTCGCAGAAACCGAGCGCCTTCCAGCGCGTAGCGTGCGTCTAGCGCGTGCCACCGCCGCAACCCCGTACCGACCCGAGTCCGCGGACAACATGACGGACAGAGTGCCGCCGACCAGGCTCACCGCGGGCGAGCCTTATCAGTTCCGCTACAGCGGTTACGCCATTCGAGATCACCGCCAGGCGGAAGCACGTCTCGCAGAGACCGAGCGCCTTCCAGCGCGTGGCGTGCGTCGGGCGCGCGCCACCGCCGCAACGCCCATCACGGGCGAGCCCCGTCAGGCCGAGGCGGCCCCGCGGAAACTCAACGCGCCGAGCGCCCCCACCAGCGGAGCCAGCTCCGGCCGTGTCTCCGCCTCCCCGAGCGCCTCCGCCAGCGCCGCGTCGTGCGTCGGACGCGCCGCCGTCAGCAGCGCCTGGCCCGCCGGCGTCACCTCCGTGTAGATCCCCCGGCGGTCGTCCGCGCACAGGTACCGCGCCAGCAACCCGCGCCCCTCGAGCCGGGCCACCAGCCGCGTCGTTGCGGACTGGCTGAGGACCACCGCGTTCGCCAGCTGATTCATCCTCAGGTGGAAGCCGTCCTGGCGGGCCAGGACGTCCAAGACCGTGTACTCGCTCACCGACAGCTCGTGGTCGCGCTCGAGCGCGCGCTGCAGGCGGTCCTCGATGCGCGCGTGGAGCGCGGCCAGCGTTCGCCAGCCCTGCGCGCGTGCTTCGACGGCGTCGTCGTCCAGTGACACGGTTCACCCCTTCCCGGCTTGCGCAGACTGGCCGGCAAGTCGCAAGCTTGTGCAATAACCCGCGTGTGCAACTATCTCGGACGCTTGTAGTTGCCAACGCTCTCAGTCTACTCCGGGAAGAAGGAAGTTCCATGCCCGCCGCTCTGCTCGCACTGGCGATCAGCGCTTTCGGGATCGGCACCACCGAGTTCGTGATCATGGGCCTGCTGCCCGAGGTCGCGGCCGATTTCGGCGTCTCGATCCCGTCCGCAGGCCTGCTCATCTCCGGCTACGCGCTCGGCGTCGTCGTCGGTGCTCCCCTGCTCACCGCGCTGGCCTCGCGCGTGCCGCGCAAGACCGTGCTGGTCGCCCTGATGGGCCTGTTCATCGCCGGCAACGTGCTCTCCGCACTCGCCCCGAGTTACGGCCTGCTGATGACCGGCCGGGTCGTCGCCGCGCTGAGCCATGGTGCGTTCTTCGGCGTCGGCTCGGTCGTCGCCGCATCGCTGGTCGCCCCGGCCAAGCAGGCCGGCGCCATCGCGCTGATGTTCACCGGGCTGACCGTGGCGAACGTCCTCGGCGTGCCCGCCGGCACCGCGCTCGGCCAGGCCTTCGGCTGGCGCTCGACGTTCTGGGTGGTCAGCGCGCTCGGCGTCGCCGGCGCGATCGGCATTCTGACGCTGGTGCCGCACCAGGAACCCGAGCCCGGCGCCGGCCTGCGCGGCGAGCTGGCCGTGTTCCGCCGCCCGCAGGTGTGGCTCGCGCTGGTGATGACCGCGCTCGGCTTCGCCGGGGTGTTCGCGTCCTTCACCTACATCGCCCCGATGATGACCGAGGTCGCGGGCTTCTCCGGCGGCGCCGTCACCTGGCTGCTCGTGCTCTTCGGCGCCGGCCTGTTCGCCGGCAACCTGCTCGGCGGCAGGGCCGCGGACCGCAAGCTGATGCCCAGCCTCTACGTCATCCTCACCGCCCTGGCGCTCGTGCTGGTCGCGTTCGTGTTCACCGCGCACGCGAAGGTGCCCGCGGCGATCACGATCGCGCTGTTCGGCGCGGCCGGCTTCGCCACCGTGCCGCCGCTGCAGGCCCGCGTGCTGGCCAAGGCCGAGGGCGCCCCGGCACTGGCGTCGGCGGCGAACATCGCCGCGTTCAACCTCGGCAACGCCGGTGGCGCGTGGCTCGGCGGCCAGGCCATCGACGCCGGTCTCGGCTATACCGCCCCCAACTGGATCGGCGCCGGGCTCGCCGCGGCGGGCCTCGCCGTGGCGCTCGTCTCCGGACTGCTCGACCGCCGGAATCCGGCTAGTTTCGCAGCCGGGGAACGGGTACTCGCCCGATGAACCACCCACCGAAAGGACCCCTCGTGACCAGCGTGCCCGTCATCGAACTCACCAACGGCGTGCGGATGCCGCAGCTCGGCTACGGCGTGTTCCAGGTCCCGGACGACGAGACCGCCACCGCCGTCAAGGCCGCCCTCGACGCGGGCTACCGCAGCATCGACACCGCGGCCGTCTACGGCAACGAAAAGGGTGTCGGCCAGGCGATCGCCGAGTCCGGCCTCGCCCGCGACGAACTGTTCGTCACCACCAAGCTGTGGAACTCGGCCCAGGGCTACGACTCGACGCTCAAGGCGTTCGACGAGAGCATGACCAAACTCGGCCTGGAGCAGCTGGACCTCTACCTGATCCACTGGCCGACCCCGGCGCGCGACAAGTACCTCGACACCTGGAAGGCGTTCGAGAAGCTGCACGCCGACGGCCGGGTCCGCGCGATCGGCGTCTCCAACTTCCAGCCGGCGCACCTGCAGCGCCTGCTCGACGCCGCCGACGTCGCTCCCGCGGTCAACCAGGTCGAGCTGCACCCGTACCTGCAGCAGCGCGAGCTCCGCGAGTTCGACGCGAAGCACGGCATCGCGACCGAGGCGTGGAGCCCGCTCGCCAAGGGCGGCAGCCTGCTCGGCGACCCGGTGATCGCGGAACTCGCGGTGAAGCACAGCCGGACACCCGCGCAGATCGTGCTGCGCTGGCACCTGCAGCTGGGCAACGTCGTGATCCCGAAGTCGGTGACGCCATCCCGCATCGAGGAGAACTTCGACCTGTTCGGGTTCACCCTCACGGAGGAGGAGATGGAGTCGCTGACCCCGCTGGACCGCGGCGAGCGCACCGGCCCGGACCCCGACACCTTCAACGCCGCCTGACCCGTGCGGCCGCCTCGGGGAACACGTCCCCGAGGCGGCCGGCCACGGCGGTTACCGCACGACGGCCCACAGTTCCCACGACCAGGTCGTGGGCCGGCACTCGAACCGGACGAACCCGCCGGTCTGCACGTACCACTGGCCGTCGGCGTAGCACTCGTACTCGTAGGCCGCGCCGTAGCTCCACTGGTACTTCAGGATCTGGCTGTCCCCCGCGCTGGCCGGCGGCGCGAACACGACCGTCGACGCCAGCGCGCCCATGACGGCGGCGGCTGCGAGCTTCTTCTTCACTTGTCTGTCCCCCGGTTCTCTCTGAACACGTACGAGGGACAAACAATCATGAACCGGGCACGTTTGTCCGCCGAACGGGGGAATTGGTCACTGCTTGCGGGCGACCCCGCCCAGCGTCAGGAAGTTGAGTTCGCCCAGCGGGTGCAGCCGCGGGCCGTCCGGCCACCATTCGTGCAGGTAGACCAGCCCGGGCCGGAGCAGCTCGGTGCCTTCGAAGAAGCCCGCGATCTGGTCCCGGTTGCGGTAGACGCTGCCCAGGCCGGTGCCCTGGAAGCTGGTCTCCAGCAGCCGCGCGAGCTCCTGGCGCGGGGAGTCCTCTTCCGGGTCGAAGTTGTGCGTGAGCAGCAGGAACGACCCGGGCGCGAGCGCGGCCACGTACTCCGCGACGATCGACTTCGCGCGGTCGTAGTCGTCGATGTGGTGCACGATCGAGGTGAGGATCAGCGCCACCGGCCGGGTGAAGTCGAGGTACTCCTTGACGACCTCGTCGGCGAGGGTCTCGGCCGGCCGCGTCAGGTCGGCGCCGGTCACATGGGTCAGGTAGTTCTCTTCGAGCAGCGCCCGGCCGTGCACCTGCACGACCGGGTCGTTGTCGACGTACACCACCTGCGCGTCCGGGTTGTACCGCTGCGCCACCTCGTGGGTGTTTTCCGCGGTCGGCATGCCGGAACCCAGGTCGAGGAACTGGTCGATGCCGCGTTTGCCGGCCAGGAACCGCACCGCGCGCACCAGCCAGTCCCGGTGTTCCTTCGCCATCGCCCGCGCGCCGGGCGCGATGGCCAGCAGCCGCCGCATGGCCTCGCGGTCCACTTCGTAGTGGTCGTGCCCGCCGAGGAGCGCGTCGGACAACCGGGCCAGGCTCGCCTTGCTGAAATCGAGGGCGGCCGCACCGCCCTCGGTTCCGGACCGCAGGTCGCCAGGCGTCATCGGCTGCTCTCCCACTCTGCGCGTGGTGGCGGCACCCCTGCCCGGGCTTCGCTCACCGTGTCCGGCAACGGACAGTGCTCAGATTACGACATGGGGTGCACCAAGTGAACCGGGCACAAGGGCCTTGCCTGCCAGGGACAACGACCCGATCGGGGGGCCACCCGGCCCGGAGATCGTTACGGGAAACGCAGTTCCCGCCACGTGCGTCCCCCATCCGTGGTCCGGTACACCGCGGCCCCGCCGAAGGCGTCCGGCTGCCCGTCGACGACGACTCCCGTGCCGCCGCCGGTGAAGTCGAGATCGGTCAACGCGAAGCCCCGGTCCGGCAGCTCCAGCGTCGTCCACGTCCGGCCGCCGTCCGCCGTGTGGTGCAGGAACCCCACCCCGCCGCCGATGGCCGCGACCGTCGCCGACGTCGGCGAGGCCGCCGCGAAGCCCTGGTTGATGCCCGCGAACGGCACCGCGTCGTCCCCGCTGAACCGCGCGCCCAGCTGCGGGGCGTGGCGCAGCTGCCGCTCCATCGAACCCGGCTGCGGCGAGCCCGGGCTGCCGCTGCACAACGCCACCACCCGGCGCTCGCGGACACCCGCGAGCGAGGCCACCTGCCCGTCCGGGCACGGCGGCTCCGCCGGGGTGAACCGGGCGCCGTCGCGGGAGGTCCAGTACCGCTCGGTGCCGTAGTCCGCGCCGAGCGCCACCTGCAGGCCGCCGCCGATCGCCAGGTCGCCGTAGGTGAGACCGCCGGTGACCTCGAACCCCGGCACCGGGACCAGCACCGGCGAACCGGCGGCCCCCGAGTACAACCGGGTCGAGCCGCGGCCCTCGCCGTAGCTGGTCAGCATGGCGAAGACGCGGCCGCCGGTTTCGGCGATCTTCGAGAGGTAGTACGGCTCCCGCGCCCCGGCCAGGGTGACCGGCCGCCAGCTGGCCCCGCCGTCGCGGGTCGCGAGCACGTGGACGCCGTCTTCGACATACGCGACGCGGTCACCGAAGAACCGCAGCGCCACGTGGTTGTGGTTGTCCGGCAGCGACATCGGCGGCGCGCCCAGCCGCCGCCAGTGCCGCCCGGCGTCGCTCGTGCCCAGCAGCACCGGGCACCACGCCTGCGCGCACGGCGAGTACCCCAGGACGTACCCGGTGTCCGGCCCGGTCCAGCTCGTCGAGGCCGGTTGGAATCCGGACGGGATCACCGGTTCCGCGCTCGCGGGCGAGGCGAACGCGGTCAGGAGGGCGAGGACGGACACCAGCAGCGCACATCTCATGATCACCTGACGCCCCGCGCCCGGCGATGGTTGCCCAGCACGGGACGGTTGCGCCGCCCGGCTCAGCGCCGTGCGGCCAGCCGGGCGTCGAGCTCGGCGAGGTCGGCCACGAACCAGACGTCCTTGCCGCGGTTCGATTCCCGCACGACGTCGCGGAACGCGGTGCTCGCTTCGACGTGCGAGCGGACATCGCCGAGGAGCACCAGCCGGTAGCCGTACTGGACGATCTTGGAGAAGAAGTGCCCGATGAGCTTTTCGTGCATGTCGAAGAACCGGGCCGGGAACCGCTCGACCGGCACGACGAGGACGTCGGCACCGCGGCCGTAGGTGGCGCCGATCAGGTCGAGGGCGTCCTGCTCGGTGCTCAGCTCGGGTCCTTCGGCGGGCTCGAACCACACCCCGGCGATCACGATCGCTTCCCTTCCAAGAACGTGGTGGCAAGGGCGGCCCAGCCCGGCAGGAAGTGCCCGGCGTCCTCGGCCAGCCGGACGTCGGCGTCCGGGAGGGCCTGCCGCAGGTTCGCCGCCGCGTCCCGCTGGTCGAGGAGGACGTCTCGTGCCCCGAACTGCGCCTGCACCGGCATCACCAGTTCCCGCAGGCGGTCGACCGGGAACACCGGGATCGCCCCCAGCCGCGGCTTGAAGTGCTCGAACGTCGCCAGGGTGAACTCGCCGACCGCGCGCCGCCCCGGGTCGGGCGGGCTGCCCTGGGCGACCATGGCGAGCGACCGGCGGCGGCCCCAGTCGCCGAGAAGGCTGTAGGCGGCGAACTTCAGCAGCGGCGCGGTCCGGCGCCGGCCGAGCCCGGACGGGTTGACCAGCGCCAGCGCGGCGACCCGCTCGGGACGGCGGAGCGCGTAGTCCAGCGCCCACCAGCCACCCAGCGAGGTGCCGAGGAACGCCGCGCGCGGCAGTGCGAGCCCGTCGAGGACGTCGTCGAGCCACTCGGCGTACGCGGGCGACCCGAGCGCGGGCCGCGCCTCGACGGTGCGGCCCGGCTCGCCGGGCGCGTCGACCGCGTACACCCGCAGCCGCCCGGCCAACGTGGCGATGTCCGGCAGCCAGTGCGCGGCGGTGCCGCCGGACCCCTGCAGCGCGACGACCGGTGGCGCGTCCACCGGACCGGACACCACGGCGAAGGTGTCCCCCAGCCGAGTGGCCGGCGTGCGGCGCTCGGACGGCACCGGCCAGCGGTCCAGCAGCGTGTCGTAGCGTTCGCGGACCGCGGCCGCCCCGGCCGCCGACCGGTAGATCGCGGTCACGTCAGGTTCTCCGCGATCGAGGCGACCCACCGCAGCAGGTCGGCCCCGGCCGCCAGGTCGCCGAGCACGATGATCTTCATGGTGGCGCGCTCCCCGTCGTAGATGGTTTCGACACGCAGAGGCCGCTCGCCCCCGTCACGCGGCCCGTTCACCGAGGCCACGACCATGGTCGCGATGCGGTCGGCACCCGCCCGGTCGACGCCGGCGAGCTCGACGACCCCCGACAGCTCCGCGACCGGGCCCGCGGCCCGCTCCGCGACCGGCAGCCCGGTGAAGGCCGCCAGGTCCTCGGCCGTGATCCGGTACTGCTTGCCGATCCGGACGGCCTTCAGCCGCCCGTCCCGTACGTAGTTCCGGACCGTCCGGACGTGCAGGCCGAGCTTCGCGGCGACCTGTTCGACGGAGTAGACGTCCCGCGCCATGACCCTCCTCGCGTTCCTCAAAATACCCTATCACCCCCTCCATAGGGAAGTTTGAGGAGTATGCGGTTCGCTCACCCGGGTGACGGGTATTCCGAGGTGTTGTTCCTGCCCACGCAGATACGTCCACATCGGACAGTCGAAGGGACGCCGACGATGCCGTATCCCCCGCCCCCGGAGCCGTACGGAACGCCGTACGAGCCCGCCCCCACCGAAGAGATCGTGGAGCGCACCCACCCGCGCCTCCGGGCCGTGCGCACGATCAACGCCCTGATCCACCTGGTCTGCGCGGTGTTCGCGCTGGTCCTGGCCGTGCACATCGTGCTGGTGCTGGGCGGGGCGAACTCGGCCAACGGCTTCGCGCACCTGATCTCGGAGTGGTCGGCGGGCGTTTCGCTCGGCCTGCGGAACCTCTTCACACCGGACTCGGAGGGGCTGCGGACGTTCCTCAACGACGGCCTCGCCGCCGTCCTCTGGCTGATCATCGGCGCCATCCTGACCGACGTCATCGCCCGGATCGGCGCGCCCGGCCCGCGGCGCGTCTGGTACCGGCGCAGCTACCGCTGAGCCACGAAGAAGGCCTCCCCGGCGTACCGGGGAGGCCTTCTTCGTGGGCTATCGGGCCTGGGGCTGGTCGGCACCGGGTTGGACCGGCTCCGGCTCGGGTGCCGGCAGGGCCTGGTCGGCGGGCTCGCCACCGCGGGGTGCGGGAACGCCCTCGGCGGCGATCGCGTCGAAGTGTTCACGGCACCAGCGGCCGTAGCGCCTTGCGTGCACAGTCATCGCGTCCACCTCCTCTCGTCGGGCGATCCTCGTCACACACCAGCGTCCTCCGCCGCGGTGCCGAAAGCCAACAGATTTAAGCGGGACTTAAGACACGGACGGGTGAACGTCCACAGAGGACGCTGGCCTCAGCCCGCGAACTCCCGCACGACCGTCCGGCAGAAGGCCGGCAGGTCGTCCGGGTTACGGCTGGAGACCAGTCCGCCGTCCACCACCACCTCTTCGTCGACCACGGTGGCACCGGCGTTACGCAGGTCCGTCCGGATGCTCGGGTACGACGTCAGCGTGCGGCCACGCACGACATCCGCTTCGACGAGCGTCCACGGACCGTGGCAGATCACCCCGACCGGCTTGCCGGCCCGCACGAAGTCGCCGACGAACTTCACCGCCGCGGCGTCCGTGCGGAGGTTGTCCGGGTTCATCGTGCCGCCGGGCAGCAGCAGGGCGTCGAAGTCGCCGATTCCGACGTCGGCGACCTTCCGGTCCACCGCGAACCGGTCACCCTTGTCGATGTCGCCGTTCATCGCCTGGATCTCCCCGGTGTCCAGGGAAACCAGCTCGACCGTCGCGCCCTCGTCGAGGACGGCCTGGCGCGGCTGCTCCAGCTCGACCTGTTCGACGCCGTCCGCGGCCAGGATCGCGACCCGGCGGCCTTGCAATGCGTTCGCCATGGGGCTCCTCCGTCGGAAAAACTGAGTGCACCGAGGTAATTACCCCCTCGCCCAGGCGTCAAACCAAGTCCATTGAGGACAGTGCGGTGACATTCGGGGCTTCGCCCCGAGCCGGGGGCTCCGCCACCCGGACCCCCGCAAGAAGGGGGTCAGTCCCCACATTCGATGGCAAGCACGGCGATATCGTCATGTGCGGAGCTCCCGAGCCAGTCCCGGACCGACTGGCGCAGCTGCCGCACGACCTCCCGGGCGGGCTCCCCGGCCGCCGCCGTGAGCACGGCGCGCAACCGGTCGTCTCCGAAGAGTTCCGTCTGGTCGTGCCGGTTGCGGGCTTCGGTGATGCCGTCGGTGTACAGCAGACAGACGTCGCCGCGCTCCAACCGCACCTCCGCCTCGGCGAAGCGGGCCTGCGGCGAAATGCCGACCAGCGTGCCCGGCACCGTGACCTCCTCGACCACGCCCGAGCGCCGGACGATCAGCGGCGCCGGGTGGCCGCCGGAGGCCAGCGTGAGGCCGACCCCGCCGTCGGACGGCCGGGCCGAGCCGAGCACCAGGGTGGCGAACCGGCTGCTGCCGCCGGCGATGAGCAGCTCGTTGAGCAGCCGCAGCAGCGTGCGGCCGTCGCGCTCGACCATGGCGAGCGCGGTCAGGGCGTGCCGGACCCGGCCGGTCAGCGCGGCGGCCTCGGGGCCCTTGCCGCAGACGTCGCCGAGCACCAGGAACGCGCTGCCGTCGTCGCGGGGCAGGACGTCGAAGAAGTCGCCGCCGACGGTGAGGACTCCGCCGGCCGGCTCGTACCAGGTCTCGAACCGGGCGCCGTCGAGCTCCGGCGGGTCGGCCGGGCGCAGCGTCGTCTCCAGGCCGCGGGTCGCCTCCTCCTGCCGGGCGTAGCGCTGGGCGTTGGCCAGCGCCGTCCCGGCCGCCACGGCGAACTCCGCCACCGCACGGGACTGCTCGGCACCGAACTCGGCGTCGCCGCGGCGGCCCAGCAGCAGGGCCCCGGTGACGCCGGCGCTCGCGTTCGGCCCGAGCGAGACAACCGAGACGTCGGCGTGCCCCGCGAACCGGTCGGCGACCACCGACGGCAGCGTGGCGACCTCGGGCTCGGGCACCGGCGCCTGCTGGGGCGGCCCGATGGCCCCGAACGTCGCCGCCAGCACCGGCGCGGCCTGGGCCGGCACCCGCCGGATCCGGCCGTGGCCCTGCGCGGCCGGCCGCTCGCAGCTCCACCACTCCCACCGGCCACGGGTGGTCGGCAGCAGCACGAAGACGGTCTCGGCCAGCGCGGACGCGGCCAGTTCGGCGATCACCCGGGCGGTGCCGTGCCGCCCGCGCGCGGCGGCCAGCCGCGGACCGGCCTCGGCCAGGAAGTCACCGACGTGCCGCCGCGGGACGTCGTCCGCGAGGACGGTCCAGGAGTGCCATCCGCCGGGCAGGGCCCGGATCCGCGCCGGACGCCGGTGCCCGGCCGATTCGACGTGCCCGGAGGTCTCGGTGACCGCGTGCAGCTGCGGCTCGGCGGCCCCGGTCAGGGCCCGCGCCGCCGGGTTCGCCCAGCGCACCACGCCGGCGTCGTCCTGCAGGAACACCGCGTCCCGGACGTCTTCGAGGGCCGCTCGGGTGAAGGCGTCGATGCCCGGCGGCCCGCCGTCACCGGTCATCGGCGGCAGGGCCGCCGAAGCCGGGGCCGGACGTGACACCATGCACGGACCTCCTGCCTCCGGACTGCTGTCGCACGGCTACCGCGTGAGCGGGCGGGCTGGCTCGAAGTGTAGGGCGAAGCATGGCACGCTGGGTCGACGACCATGGCTGGCGCATGCGTGGTGGAGAGGGTCGGCACACATGACAACGGAATCCCAGAGCGAGGCGGCCGCGCTGGAGCGGGTGCTGGTCGCGGTGCGGGATCTCGGGGACGGCAACTTCCGCCGGCGGCTCGTCCCGCACGGCGACGGCATCTCGGCGCAGCTCGCCGTCGCGTTCAACGACATCGCCGAGCGCAACCAGCGGCTGGTCAGCGAGCTGCTGCGGGTCCGCGCGGCCGTCGGGCAGGAGGGCCGGCTCAGCGAGCGGCTCGAAGGCCAGGTCGGCACCGGTGGCTGGACCACCGCCGTCGACGCGGTGAACGGCCTGGTCGAGGACCTCACCCGGCCGGCGATCGAGCTGGAGCGGGTGCTCGGCGGGGTCGCCGACGGCGACCTGTCCCAGCCGATGACGCTGACCCTCGACGGGCGCCCGCTGCAGGGCGCGTACGCCACGCTGGCGAAGACGGTCAACGGCCTCATCGCGCAGCTGTCGCGCTTCGCCGCCGAAGTGACGAGGCTCTCCCGTGAGATCGCGGGTGAGGGACGTCTCGGCGGCCAGGCCGTCGTCCCGGGCGTGTCGGGCACCTGGCGCGACCTCACCGACTCGGTCAACTTCATGGCCGACAACCTCACCGAGCAGGTCCGCAACATCGCCCAGGTCACCACGGCCGTCGCGCGCGGCGACCTGACCCAGAAGATCAACGTCGACGCCCGCGGCGAGATCCTCGAGCTCAAGAACACCATCAACACGATGGTCGACCAGCTCTCGGCGTTCGCCGACGAGGTCACCCGCGTCTCCCGCGAGGTCGGCTCGGACGGCAAGCTCGGCGGCCAGGCCCAGGTGCCGGGTGTCGCCGGGACGTGGCGCGACCTCACCGACTCGGTCAACCTGATGGCCGACAACCTGACCGACCAGGTCCGCGGGATCTCCCAGGTGGCGACCGCGGTGGCCAGCGGCGACCTGACGAAGAAGATCGACGTCGACGCCCGCGGCGAGATCCTGCAGCTGAAGACCACGCTGAACACGATGGTCGACCAGCTCTCGGCGTTCGCCGGCGAAGTCACCCGCGTGGCGCGCGAGGTCGGCAGCGAGGGCAAGCTGGGCGGGCAGGCGGAGGTGCCCGGCGCGGCCGGGACGTGGCGCAGCCTCACCGACTCGGTCAACCAGATGGCCGACAACCTGACCGACCAGGTCCGCAACATCTCGCACGTGACCACGGCGGTGGCGAAGGGCGACCTGACGCAGAAGATCACCGTCGACGCCCGCGGCGAGTTCTTCGAGCTCAAGACGACCATGAACACCATGGTGGACCAGCTGTCCGCCTTCGCCGACGAAGTCACCCGAGTGGCGCGCGAGGTCGGTACCGAGGGCCAGTTGGGCGGGCAGGCGCAGGTCCCGGGGGTCGCGGGCACGTGGCGCGACCTGACCGGGTCCGTGAACTTCATGGCGAACAACCTGACCACCCAGGTCCGCAACATCGCCCAGGTCGCGACGGCCGTCGCGCGCGGCGACCTGACCCAGAAGATCGCGGTCGACGCCCGCGGCGAGATCCTGGAACTGAAGACCACGCTGAACACGATGGTGGACCAGCTGTCCGCCTTCGCGGACGAAGTCACCCGGGTGGCGCGGGAGGTCGGCACCGAGGGGAAGCTCGGCGGCCAGGCCACCGTGCCCGGCGTCGCCGGCACCTGGAAGGACCTCACCGACAACGTCAACTCGATGGCGAACAACCTGACCGACCAGGTCCGGAACATCGCCACGGTGACGGCGGCGGTGGCGAAGGGCGACCTGACGCAGAAGATCACCGTCGACGCCCGCGGCGAGATCCTCGAACTCAAGACCACGCTGAACACGATGGTCGACCAGCTGTCCGCCTTCGCCGACGAAGTCACCCGGGTGGCGCGCGAAGTCGGCACCGAAGGCATCCTCGGTGGTCAGGCGCGGGTCCGCGGCGTCGCGGGCACCTGGAAGGACCTCACCGACAACGTCAACGTCATGGCCGACAACCTGACCGACCAGGTCCGCAACATCGCCACCGTGGCGAGCGCGGTGGCCAACGGCGACCTGTCGAAGAAGATCCGGATCGAGGCCCAGGGCGAGGTCGCGGCGCTGGCCGAGACGCTGAACGGGATGGTCGAGACGCTGCGCGCGTTCGCCGACGAGGTCACCCGGGTCGCCCGCGAGGTCGGCACGGAAGGCATCCTCGGCGGCCAGGCCAGGGTCCCCGGCGTCGCCGGGACGTGGAAGGACCTGACCGAGAACGTCAACTTCATGGCGCACAACCTGACCAGCCAGGTGCGCAACATCTCGCAGGTCACGACAGCGGTCGCGAAGGGCGACCTGACGAAGAAGATCGACGTCGACGCCCGCGGCGAGATCCTCGAGCTCAAGACCACGATGAACACGATGGTCGACCAGCTTTCGGCGTTCGCCTCGGAAGTCACGCGCGTGGCGCGCGAGGTCGGCACCGAGGGCAAGCTGGGCGGCCAGGCCGAGGTCGGCGGCGTGTCGGGCACCTGGCAGCGGCTCACCGAGAGCGTGAACCAGCTGGCCGGGAACCTGACCACCCAGGTCCGCGCGATCGGCCAGGTGGCCACCGCGGTGACCGCGGGCGACCTGACCCGGCACATCACCGTGGACGCCTCCGGCGAGCTGGCGGACCTCAAGGACAACATCAACCAGATGATCGCGAACCTCAAGGAGACGACGAGGACCAACCGCGAGCAGGACTGGCTGAAGACGAACCTCGCGCAGCTGTCGGGCCGGATGCAGGGGCACCGCGACCTGGTCTCGGTCGCGGCGCTGATCCTGTCCGAACTCGCCCCGCTGGTCCGGGCGCAGCAGGGCGCGTTCTTCCTGGCCCGCGAGGACGACCGGGACGGCACGGTGCTCGAGTGCATCGCGGCGTACGGGCTCGCGGAGTCGCGCGCGGGGCTGCGGTTCGCGATGGGCGAGTCGCTGATCGGGCAGGCCGCGGTCGACCAGCGCACGGTGTTGGTGCACAACGCGCCGCCGGAGTACGCGCTGATCTCGTCCGGGCTCGGCTCGGTTGCGCCGGTGAACCTGATCGTGCTGCCGGTGCTGTTCCAGGGCGAGGTGCTCGGGGTGCTGGAGCTGGCCTCGGTGAACGAGTTCAGCACGGTCCACCAGGACCTGCTGGAGCAGCTGCGGCACACGATCGGCGTCAACGTGAACACGATCCTGTCGAACTCGCGGACCGAGGCGCTGCTGACCGAGTCGCAGCGGCTGGCCCAGGAGCTGCGGGCCCGGTCGGAGCAGCTGCAGGCCCAGCAGGGCGAGCTGCGGCGGTCCAACACCGAGCTGGCCGAGAAGGCGGCGCTGCTGGCCCAGCAGAACCGCGACATCGAGGTCAAGAACAGCGAGATCGAGCAAGCGCGGCAGGAGCTCGAGGAGCGGGCCGGGCAGCTGACGGTGGCCTCGCAGTACAAGACCGAGTTCATGGCGAACATGTCGCACGAGCTGCGGACGCCGTTGAACAGCGCGTTGATCCTGGCGAAGCTGCTGTCGGAGAACCCGGAAGGGAACCTGACGGAGAAGCAGATCCAGTTCGCGAAGACGATCTACGCGGCTGGGTCGGACCTGCAACAGCTGATCAACGACATCCTGGACCTGGCCAAGGTCGAGGCCGGCCGGCTGGACATGCAGATGTCCGACATCACGCTGCCGGAGCTGGTGGACTACGTCGAGTCCCTGTGCCGCCCGCTGACCGCGGACAAGGGCCTGGAGTTCGCCGTCCACATCGACCCGCCGGTGCCCGGCAGCGTCCACACCGACGAGCACCGCCTCCAGCAGATCCTCCGGAACCTGCTGTCGAACGCGGCGAAGTTCACCAACGAGGGCGGCGTCCGGTTGCACATCCGCGCGGCGGACCCGGCGGAGGTGGAGCAGGAGTCCCTGAAGAACGCGCCGGGCATCATCGCGTTCGCGGTCGAGGACACCGGCATCGGTATCCCCGAGGAGAAGCTGGCGGTCATCTTCGAGGCGTTCCGCCAGGCGGACGGCACGACGAGCCGCAAGTACGGCGGCACGGGCCTGGGGCTGAACATCAGCCAGCAGCTCACCGAGCTCCTGGGCGGCGAGCTGCGCGTGGTGAGCGAGCCGGGCGTGGGCTCGACGTTCACCCTGTACCTCCCGGTGGCGGCGGCCAACCTGGTGGACCCGGCCCTGACGGCGCTGTCCTCCCCACGGCTGCCGTCGGTGCCCAGCACGGTGCTGGTGGCGGCCCCGGACGTGACCCCCAAGCGCTTCCACGGCGAGAAGGTCCTGATCGTCGACGACGACCTGCGCAACGTGTTCGCCCTGGCGGCGGTCCTGGAGCAGGCGGGCCTGGACGTGATCTACGCGGAGACGGGCGTCGACGGCATCCGCGCCCTGGAGCGCAACGAGGACACGGCCCTGGTCCTGATGGACGTGATGATGCCGGAACTGGACGGCAACGCCACGATCGCGGCCATCAGGGCGGAGGCGGCCAACGCGGACCTGCCGGTGATCGCGGTCACAGCCAAGGCAACAGCGGAGGACCGAGCCCGAACGCTGGCCAGCGGCGCGGACGACTACATCACGAAGCCGGTGGACACGGACAAGCTGCTGGACGTGATCGCGGCATCCTTGGAGGCGGACGCCGCGTCAACGCGCGACGCCGCCTCTTACGACGGTGGAGCGGGTGACGGGAATCGAACCCGCGTAGCTAGTTTGGAAGACTAGGGCTCTACCATTGAGCTACACCCGCGTGCCCCCGGAGGTACCCGGGTGCGCGGCCAGCTTAGCGTGACCCGCTAGGCTGATCACACACCCCCCTGGGGGTGGACCCGGGATGTGGCGCAGCTTGGTAGCGCATCCGCTTTGGGAGCGGAGGGTCGCAGGTTCAAATCCTGTCATCCCGACCAGATGGATCGACGGCTTGACCGGCGGAGACGCCGGTCAAGCCGGGTTCGGGGCCAGGCGGTCCTGCAGCGTCGCGTGGCGGAACTGGTACGCCGGGCCGATGGAGCGGAGCAGGTGACGCTCGCGGGCGTCCTCGAGGAAGCGGCCGAGGCGCAGCGGGGTCCGGTAGCGGATCGCCAGGTAGGCCTGGGCGACCATGGTCATCCAGGCCTGGGACACCATCAGCCCCGCGAGCAAGCCCATGCCCGTCCACGTCATGAGCGACCAGAAAATCTCACTGCCCGTGTTCCACGCCAGCCGATCGAGCTGATCGGCAGCACCCAAAAGCGGAAGCCACACGACAAAACCGACGGTTTTCAGCAGGACATCGTTTCGCCACAGATCAACCGAACTCAGTCCGGTCGATCCATCCGACAGATAGTACGCAGAAACAAATAAACTCAACAACGAACCGACTACTCCCGAGGCAATTCCGGGGAGCAGCCCCGAAAATACGCCGGAAAGCACGGCGAAGAACACTCCTGCCACCGCCGCGGTGACGAGCGCTTCCGACTTCAGCAACTGGCGGGTGAAAATTTTGTCGATGACGACCGGGCGAACGCCGCCGACCAGGCCGGACGCAACGCCACCCAGAAGTCCGGGCGCGAGAGAGATCCCCAGGATGAGCAGCCATTCACTCTCGAAAGTCCTCAGCCTCCCCAGGAAGACGATTGTCAGAACGACACCAGAGAAGACCGCACCCAAAGAGGCACTGAGCGTCACACGAACACGCACGGGCAACCAGCCGGGGATTCTCCACCGCTCGAGCTCACGCGTGTTCTCGTCCCTCAGTCGTTCGGCAACCAGTGTGAGCGTGCGCAAGGCGACAGCGGGAGAATAGCGAGAGCGCCGATGCGGGGAATACGCAGCCTCGATGGCCTGGTCGAGCAGGTACTCGGTCACCGTCCGCGCGTCCGGGAACCGCTCCACATCGAGCAGCTCATCGATCGCGCCCACCGGAGAACCCTCGACCGGGCGAGGCGGGTAAATGTCCCGGATCAGCGAGATCGTCAACGGACTCGCCAACGCCCGGGCCACCGGGCTCTCCGGGCTCCCATTGAGCGCCCCGACCAGCTTCACCCATGGCCGCGGTGCCGGTTCGGTGATCCCCTGCAGCAGGTACGTCGCCGCGTCGGCCGGCGTCGGTGGCTTCAGCTCGAGGGCGACCGCCCCGGCCAGGACACCGTGCTGGACCGTGTCGAGAAGTTCTTGGGTCCGGAACAGCAGGACCAGCCGGACGCTCGTCTGCCGGCCGAGCTCTCGCAGCACCGCCGGGCGGATCGCCGCCGGGATTTCGTCGAGACCGTCGAGGAACACCGCGATGCGGCCGTCGCGGAGGAGGTTCGACACCTGGCGGCGGCCGCGGCGACCGGGCAACGCCGCCGACTCCGCCAGCTTTGTCGCCACCCAGTCCGGGAACGACGTGCGGTCCGGGTCCCAGCCGTGGAGCGTGAACATCACCGGGACCGGGATCCGGGCGCGTTGATCAGGCGATGTCTGCGCACGACGGTAGTGCAGCGCGTCCAGGAGCAGCAGCACCGCGGCCGAGCTCTTGCCCGCTCCCGGACCGCCGACCAGGATCAGGCGACCCGAGGCGAGGCCGCCGTAGATCCGGTGCACCGTCCGGTGCGTGCCTTCCCGAAGCTGGGCGGCCGTGACGTGGTCGATGCCCGGCAGCGGGTCGAACGCGCGTGGCCTGGTCGCCGCCGACACGGGGCCGGCGACCGGCTCCGGACAGCGGCGCCAGCGGATCGGCAACGGCACCGGCTGGAGCAGACCCCGTTCCGCGGCGGCAGCCTCCCACTGCGACCGCATGGCCGCCGCGAGGTTGTCGACGAGCCGGTCGACGTCCGCGCCGCTGATCTTCCGGCGGCTGCCGAGGAGCTGCCACAACGCGATCAGCGTGCCGAGCGCGGCGAGGACGAACTGGCCGTAACCACTGGCGTTGCCGCGTTCGGCGGGCTCCAGCAAGGTCACCTGGAAGACCCACCACCCCAGCCCGGCCGCCACCAAGCCGATCGCGAAGCCCCACCACCGCCGACGCACCATGCCGATTCAGTCGCTCGTCCCCGACGTCGGGTTACGACAGGAGGCCCGCCAGCCAGGCCGACAACGTCTCCGCCAAGGCCGCCGGCTGATCCTCGGGCGTGTGGTGTCCCGCCTTCTCCGGACGCCGCACCACTTCCAAAGCCGCGAACGTCGACGCGCACCACTCCACCATCGGCGGCGTCAGCATCGTGTCGTAACCCGGCTCGAACGTCACCAGCAGCTTGGGAATCGACGGAGAAGTCCGCAGTCACCGGCCGAACGCCTCGATCCGCGCAACCACCGCGGCCGGCGAGCCACCCAACGGCATCGAGCGGGTCCACTGCAAAACCGGGCGGCGGTCCTGGAACGCGTACTCCGGCGGCAGGAAGTCCTCGACGAGCGACTCGCCCACGCCCGGCGTCTTGAGCGCGCGGAACAACTCGGCGCCCGCGGGCGGGAACTCCTCCCAGGTCATCGGCTTCAGCACCGCTTCCGTGAACGCCAGTGCCCGGACTCGCGAGGGATGCCGGGACGCCCAGTCCGCCGCCAGCGCGCCACCCCAGTCGTGGCCGATCAGGACCACGTCGTCCAGCGACAGGGCGTCGAACCACGCGTCCAGATAGCGGGCGTGGTCGTCGAAGGTGTACGCGATGTCCGGCCGCGGGGACGAACCCATGCCGATCAGGTCCGGTGCCAGCAGACGGCCCGGCAGGGACGGCATGACGTTGCGCCACAAGTGCGACGACGTCGGGTTGCCGTGCAGGAGCACCACCGGAGCACCGGTGCCCGACGAACGGTAAGCCAGCTCCGTCACTTGAACGCCCCCGCGAAGCGCGACGCCCAGTCGGCGAACGGATTCGCCGGGCGGCCCAGCACCCGCTCGACGTCCGGGCTCACCTCCTGCTCCGCGGGCGTCGGCGAGCCGAGGATGTCCAAAGTGGAGTCCGCGACCTCCGGTGGCATGAAGCCCAGCATGAGGGAGCGCGCCTCCTCGCGCGTCTGCGAAACGAACCGCACCGGCTCGCCTACCGCGTCCGCCAGCGCCGCCGCCTGTTCGCGCGGGGTGATCGCCGCCGGGCCCGTCAACACGTACGCCTGGCCCGCGTGGCCCTGCGAACGCAATGCCTCCGCCGCTACCGCGGCGATGTCCGACGGGTCGACCACCGGCAGGGCCACGTCCGCGAACGGGGCCGCCACCTCCCGCGAGGAGCGGACGCTTTCCGCCCACTGCAACGCGTTCGACGCGAACGCTCCCGGCCGGAGCAACGTCCACTCCAGACCCGAACGGCGCACGGAGTCCTCCAGCACCGCCGGGTGGCGGCCGGTCGCCACGCCCTGGGACGACAGCGCCACCACTCGCCGGACGCCCGCCGCCTTCGCGCGGGCCAGGACGTCGTCCAACGGCACGAACGCACCCGGCACCATCACGAACACCGCCGACACCCCGGCGAACGACACCGAAGCCAGCTCTCCTTGCCGCACCACCACTCCCGGCGGCGCCGACGTGATCCGGCGGGACACCGCCGTCACCTCTTCGCCCGCCTCCGCCAGCATCCGCACCAGCGGCGCTCCGACATTTCCCGTCGCTCCCACAACCATGATCATGGGATCGACGGTACATTCGGAGTGATAGTAGGTACCTAGAGGAAAGTATTGGCCGAAGGCGCCAGAAGTGACCGAGACCACACCCGAGCAGGCCTGCCCGATCGCCCCGGTCGTCGACATCGTCTTCAGCCGCTGGACGACGCCGATCCTGTGGGCGCTCAACGAGTACGGGCGCCAGCGGTTCGTCGAGCTCGAACGCCGCATCGCCACGATCACCCCGAAGGTGCTCACCCAGCGGCTGCGGCAGCTGGAGCGCGACGGCCTCGTCGTCCGCACCTACCACGCCGAGGTCCCGCCACGCGTCGAGTACGAGATCAGCGAGCTCGGCCGCAGCCTCGGCCCGCTGTTCGCGTCGCTCTCCGAGTGGTCGGGCAACCTCGGCAAGGTCGAAGCGGCTCGCCGGTCCTACGACGAACGCCACTCCACCAGGTAGGCCAGCTACGGCGAAACGTCCAGGTAGTCGAGGTTGGCCGGGCCGTCGGCGGTCGTCGCGGTCAGGCGGACCGTGTGCGCGCCCGCCGGCAGCGACAACGCCTTCCCCACCGTGCTCCACGTCGTCCACGCACCCGTCGTCGGGAACGGCACGCCCGCGGCCACCACCGTGCCGTCGACCGAGATGTCCACCGGGCGCGCGGCCGTCGTGCCGTTCGCGTAGCCGAACGTCAGGGTCGAGGCCGGGCCCGTGACCTGCCATTCGACGTAGCTGCCGACCGCATTGGCGCCGTTCGCGAAGCCGGTACCGGAGAAGCCCGCGTGGTTCGAATCCACCGTGCCGCCGGTCGAAAGCACGGCCGACTCGGCCTCGTAGCGCGTCGAGGAACCGCTGGCGCGCGACACCCGGTACAGCACCGTCGCGTGCGAAGGCACCGAAGCGCTGATCGCCCCCGAAGTGCTCCGCACCGCCTTGCTCCACAAGTCCTTGAGCGTGTATGAGGACGCGCTGCCGATCCCGGTCGCGGACGCCGTCGTGCTGATCGTCGCCGTCGCGCCCGTTTCGTTGGACAGCGCCACCGCGCGGTCGCCGTTCGAGAGGACTTTGCTGTAGACGACGAGGCCGGCGTTCGCGCTCAGCACGGTCGCCTGCTTGCCCAGCGGGTCCTGGTCGAGCGCGATGACGTCGGTGTTCTTCAGGATCGAGAAGTTGTCGTCCGACACCTTGCGCAGGTCGCTGCCGATCAGCAGCGGCGCCGCCATCATCGCCCACAGGCTGAAGTGCGTGCGGTACTCCGTCGCGGTCATCCCGCCGTTGCCGACCTCGAGCATGTCGGGGTCGTTCCAGTGGCCGGGGCCGGCGTACTGGGCGAGGCCGCGGTTGGTCTGCGCCTTGCCGATCATGCTCGACCACTTGTCGGAGATGTCACCGGTGGTGCGCCACAGGTTCCCGACCGGCGCGGCCCAGGTCCACGGCTTGTTCTGCCCCCACTCGCAGATCGAGTACGCGATCGGGCGGCCGGACTTCGCGAGCGCGTCCCGCATCGCCTTATAGCGCTGCTGCGCGTCGGCACCCTGGTTGTTGCAGTTGTCGTACTTCAGGTAGTCGACGCCCCATGAGGCGAACAGGTTCGCGTCCTGCTGTTCGTGGCCCAGCGCGCCCGGGAAGCCCGCGGTGTTGCAGGTCTTCGTGCCGGCGCTGGTGTAGATGCCGAACTTCAGGCCCTTGGCGTGCACGTAGTCGGCGAGCGCCTTGATGCCGCCGGGGAACCGCGCCGGATCGGGCACCAGGTTCCCGGCCGAGTTGCGCGACGGCAGCGCCCAGCAGTCGTCGATGTTGACGTAGGTGTAGCCGGCGTCCTTCAGGCCTTTGCTGACGAAGATGTCCGCGATGCCCTTGATCATCGTCTCGTTGAACTCGGCGCGGCACTGCGTCGAATTCCAGTTGTTGAAGCCCATCGGCGGCGTGCGCAGCAGGCCGTTTTCCAGGGCCGACGCCGTGGGCGAGCCCAGGACGAGACCGCTGGCCGCGATCGCGAACGCGGCGGCCGCGCTCGCGATGCGCCGGAGTGAAGACATGCGTGCTCCCGGAGGTGAGGTGGAGGACCTCCGGTTAGTAAAAGTTCCTTCCAATCAGGGAGTCAAGGTCTGGTGCACGAAACATCAGATATGACGCCGGATCATCCCGGTCATCGGCACGCGGCGGGCAGCTCCTCCACCAGCCAGGTGTGGATCTGCCGGGCCGCGTCCGCCACGTCCTCCCCCGTTTTCAGGGTGAGGACCGGGACCCGCGGCTCGGCGACGGCGGTCCCGAACAGCCGCAGGTAGGCACCGACGGCCGTCAGTTCGGCATCCGTCGCCGTCTCGGGCACTTCGTCGAATTCGACGTCCGCCGGGTCGGCGAGCACGACACCGGTCGCGCCGGCGGCGTCGGCCACGACGGCGGCGAGCAGCGCCCCCGAACCGGACCCGAGCACGACGAACGGTTCGCCGTCCGCCTGAGCGCGGATGGCTTCGGCGGCCGTCGTGACCAGCGTGTCCAGGTCGGCGGGCGCCGGCGTCTCGCCGTCGAAGCCCGGTGCGGGCAGCAGCCACGACTCCCGGACGCCGTCGAAGCGCGCGGTGACGTCCTCGCTCCAGCGGGTCGAGCCGGTCAGCGTGCCGAACGCGAACAGCAGCGGCCGGGACGCGCCCGTCGTCGCCCGCCGGAGCCGGGGTGTCCACGGCGACCCGGGCAGGAACTGCGCGGCCGCGCCGAGGAACGTCCGGAACTCGGCCGCGCGGCCGGTATCCCGCGCTGTCCGGAGCAACGTCCCCAGCGAGCCGCCCGGCTCGGCCGACAGCGAGACGTTGGCCAGCAGGTGCCCGGCCAGCTCCCCGACCGTCGGGTAGTCCCAGACCAGCGCGGCGGGCAGTTCGAGGCCGGTCGCCGCGCTGATCCGGTTGCGCAGCTCGACGACGCCGAGCGAGGTGAACCCCAGTTCGGCGAACGCGGACTCCGGTTCGACCGCCTCGACGGACGAGTGCCCGAGCGTCGCCGCGACCTCCGCCCGAACCCACGCCAGGAGCCACGCCGGGCGGTCGGCGGCCGGGAGCTCCGCGAGACGTCCGGTGATCGGCTCGGTTTCCAGCGCGTCGCTCGCTTCAGGGGCCGCCGTCTCCGGCAGCACCAGGTCCAGCCAGTAGCGCCGCCGCTGGAAGGCGTAGGTGGGCAGGTCAACCCGGGCAGCGCCGGGAAAGAACGGCGTCCAGTCGACGTCGACCCTGTGGACGTGAGCAGTGCTCAACGACGAGAGCAGTGCTCTCTCTTCAGAGCGGTCGCGTCGCAACGCCGGAACAGCGACGCAATCTTCGCCGAGGATGTCCTTGACCATCGGGCTGAGCACGCCGTCGGGCCCCAGCTCCAGGAACGTCGTCACGCCTTCGGCTTCGAGGGCGCGAACGGCATCGGCGAACCGAACGGTCTCACGCACGTGCCGCACCCAGTAGTCGGCGGTGAACGGCGAAGCGAGAGCACCGCTCACATTCGAGAGCACCGGTATTTCCGCAGAGTGGTACGTCAAGGACTCCGCGACCGCGCGGAACTCCGCCAGCATCGGGTCCATCAGCGGGGAGTGGAACGCGTGGCTCACCGCGAGCCGCTTGGTCTTCGGGAACCGAGCCGCGATTTCCAGCACCGCGGCTTCCTCGCCCGAGATGACCACCGACGCCGGGCCGTTCACGGCCGCGATGGAAACGCCCTCGGCCACCTCGATCTCGGACTCCGGGGCGGCGATCGACACCATCGCCCCACCGGCGGGCAGGGCCTGCATCAGCGACGCCCGGGCGGCGACCAGCGTGCAGGCGTCGGACAGCGACAGCACGCCGGCCACGTGCGCCGCGGCGATCTCGCCGATCGAGTGCCCGGCCAGGAAATCCGGGCGGACGCCGAACGACTCGACCAGCCGGTACAGGGCGACCTCGACCGCGAACAGCGCGGGCTGGGTGAACTCCGTGCGGTTCAGCAGCTCGGCATCGTCGAAGGGCAGGTTCGGGAAGTGCGCGCAGACCTCGTCGAACGCCGACGCGTACACCGGGAACCGCTCGTACAGCGAACGACCCATTCCGGCCCGCTGCGCACCCTGGCCGGTGAACAGCACCGCCAGCCGGCCAGGCCGTTCGCGGCCCACGACGACGTTCGGCGCCGACCGGCCACCCACCAGCGCGGCCAGCCCGCTCGAAAGCTCGTCGGCGCTGCTGCCGTGGACCACGGCCCGGTGGGAGAACCGGCCGCGCGACGACAACGACAGCCCGACGTCGGCCGGATGCCCGGCGACGTCCAGCAGCCGAGCGGCCTGCGCTCGCAGGGCAGGTTCCCCACGACCGGACACCACCCACGGCAGGACACCGGTTTCGGCGCGCTCGGGCACCACCGGCGGCCTGGCAGGCGCTTGTTCGAGGATCGCGTGCGCGTTCGTCCCGCTGACGCCGAACGACGACACCCCCGCCCGCCGCGGCCGGTCGGAAACCCAGGAGCGCGCCTCGGTCAGCAGTTCCACCGCACCGGCCGTCCAGTCCACATGGGACGAAGGGGCATCGACGTGCAGCGTCGGCGGCAGCACGCCGTGCCGCATCGCCATGATCATCTTGATCACGCCCGCCACCCCGGCCGCCGCCTGCGTGTGCCCGATGTTCGACTTCAGCGAGCCGAGCCACAGCGGCGTCGACCGGTCCTGGCCGTAGGTCGCCAGGATCGCCTGCGCCTCGATCGGGTCGCCCAGCGTGGTGCCGGTGCCGTGGCCCTCGACGACGTCCACTTCGGACGGTTGCAGGCCGGCCCCGGCCAGCGCCGCGCGGATCACCCGCTGTTGCGACGGGCCGTTCGGCGCGGTCAGGCCGTTCGACGCGCCGTCGGAGTTCACCGCCGTGCCGCGGACCACTGCGAGCACCGGGTGCCCGAGCCGCCGCGCGTCGGAAAGCCGTTCCACCGCCAGGATTCCGGCGCCCTCGCCCCAGCCGGTGCCGTCGGCCGCGTCGGCGAACGACTTGCACCGGCCGTCGGCGGCGAGCCCGCGCTGACGGCTGAAGTCGATGAACACGCCCGGCGTCGAGAGCACCGTCACGCCGCCCGCCAGCGCGAGGTCGCACTCGCCCTGCCGCAGCGCCTGGCACGCCAGGTGCAGCGCCACCAGTGACGACGAACACGCCGTGTCCACGGTGATCGCCGGGCCTTCCAGGCCGAAGGTGTACGCGATGCGGCCGGACACCACGCTCGCCGAGCTGCCGGTGCCGAGGAAGCCCTCGACGCCCTCGGGCACGGCGAGCGGCCGGGACGCGTAGTCGGAGTACATCACGCCGGTGAACACCCCGGTCCGGCTGCCGCGCAACGACTCCGGGTCGATACCCGCGCGCTCCAGGGCCTCCCAGGACGTCTCCAGCAGCAGCCGTTGCTGCGGGTCCATGGCGAGCGCCTCGCGGGGCGAGATGCCGAAGAAGCCCGCGTCGAAGTCGGCGGCGTCGTAGAGGAACGCGCCTTCCTTGGCGTAGCTGGTGCCGGGGTGGTCCGGGTCGGGGTCGTAGAGCGCGTCGGCGTCCCAGCCGCGGTCGTCCGGGAGGCCGCCGACCGCGTCACGGCCCGCGGCGACGAGGTCCCACAGGTCCTCCGGGCTCCGGACCCCGCCGGGGTAGCGGCAGCCGATGCCGACGACGACGATTCGGTCGCCGTCCACCCGGCGCTCCCGCACCACCACGGGCGCGGCCTCGCCGGACACCCGCTCGACGACGTACCGGGTGAGCGCCTGCGGGGTCGGGTGGTCGAAGACGAGCGTCGCCGGCAGCCGCAGCCCGGTCTCGGCGGCCAGGCGGTTGCGCAGTTCCAGGGCGGTCAGCGAGTCGAAGCCGAGTTCCTTGAACGCGCGCGCCGGTTCGACCGCGCTGCCCGAGGCGTACCCGAGCACCCCCGCGACGAGCCCGCGGACGAGGTCGAGGACCTGCCGGACGCGGTCGTCCGCGCCGAGCCCGGCCAGCCGCTCGGCAAACGACGACTTCGCGGCCGCCGCCGTGACCTGCCGCCGGGCCGGGGGCAGCAGGCCGTGGAGCAGGGCGGGTGTCCCCTCCTGACGGCGCAGCGCCGCGAGTTCGAGCCGGACCGGCGCGAGCACGGCCCGGTCCGCGGCGACGGCCCGGTCGAACAACGCCAGGCCGAGGTCGGTGTCCAGGGGGGTCATGCCCGCGCCGGCCATCCGGTGGCGGTCGCCGTCGGCGAGGTGGCCGGTCATCGAGCTGGCTTCGGCCCAGAGCCCCCAGGCCAGCGAGACGGCGGGCAGGCCGTGGGCGCGGCGGTGCTGGGCGAGCGCGTCGAGAAAGGCGTTCGCGGCGGCGTAATTGGCCTGACCCGCGCCGCCCATGGTGGCGGCGAAGGAGGAGAACAGGACGAACGCGGAGAGGTCCGAGGTGAGTTCGTGGAGGTTGAGCGCCGCCTCGGCCTTGGGCCGCAGGACCGCTTCGAGGCGCTCCGGGGTGAGGGATTCGACGACGCCGTCGTCCAGCACCCCGGCCGCGTGCACGACCGCCGACACGGGGTGCTCGGCCAGGACCGCCGCCAGGTGCGCGCGGTCGGCGACGTCGCAGGCGACGGCCGTGGCGGTGGCCCCGAGCGCGGTGAGTTCGCCGGCGAGCCGTGTGGGTTCGCGGCGGGACAGCAGCAGGAGCCGCCGGACGCCGTGGTGGGTGACCAGGTGCCGGGCGACGAGGCCGCCGAGCAGGCCGGACGCGCCGGTGATCAGCACCGCGCCGTCACCCCAGTCCGGCGTTCCGTCCGAAGTGGACGCTCGAGCCAGCCGGGGCACGTGCCACGTCCCCGCGCGCAGGGCCAGCTGGGGCTCGCCGGCCGGCAGTTCGGCCGGGACGTCGTCGGCCTCGACGAGCACGAACCGGCCGGGGTTCTCGGCCTGGGCCGAGCGCACCAGACCGGTCACGGCCGCGGCGGCGAGGCCGGTGACGTCTTCGCCGCCGACCGAGACGGCGCCCGTGGTGTGCAGGACCAGGAGTCCTTCGGCGTCGAGCCACTCCTGGAGCCGTTCGAGGACCGTCGCGGTCACGTCCCGCACCGGGCCGTCCGGGACCCGGAACACGGTGAACTCGCCGGTCAGCTCGGTGGTGGGGAGCTCGGGCCAGGTGACCTCGAAGAGCGCGTCCGGGGTGGTGCCGGTCCGGGCCGGGGTCCGCAGGGCCAGCGAACGGACCACACCGACCGGCGCGCCGCTTTCGTCGGCCAGGGTCAGCGCAACGGCGTCGCCGGCCACCGAAGTCAGCGCCACCCGCAGGACGGTCGCGCCGGTCGCGGTCAGGGAAACGCCGCTCCACGCGAACGGCAACCGCGGCGCGTCCGCTGCGGCCAGGGCGCCGAACCCGGCCGCGTGCAGGGCCGCGTCGAGCAGCGCCGGGTGCAGCCCGAACCGGCCCGCCTCGGCCCGCAGCGCTTCGGGCAGTTCGACCTCGGCGAAGACGTCGGAGCCGCGGGTCCACACCGCGCGCAGGCCGCGGAAGGCGGGGCCGTAGTCGACGCCGGTGGCGGCCATGGCCGGGTAGAAGCCGGCGAGGTCGGCCGGCGAGGCTCCGGCGGGCGGCCAGGCGTCGAGCGGCTCGACGGCGGGAGCGGCGTCGGCCAGGAGGCCGGTCGCGTGCCGGGTCCACGGGGTGAACTCGTCCGGGCGGGAGTGGATCGCGAGGTCGCCGTCCTCCCCCACCGTGACCTGGACGTGCACGCCGCCCTGCGCGGGCAGGACCAGCGGCGTCTCCAGGGTCAGCTCGTCGAGGGTGCGGCGGCCGGCCTGGTCGCCGGCGCGCAGGGCGAGCTCGACGAACGCCGTGCCCGGGAGCAGGACTTCCCCGCCCACGCGGTGGTCGGCCAGCCACGGCAGGCTCGACAGCGCGAGCTTGCCGGTGAGGACCGTGCCGCCCGAGCCGGCGAGGGACACGACCGCGCCGAGCAGCGGGTGCCCGGCCGGGGCCAGGCCGAGGCCGCTCGCGTCGCCGCCGGGGACCAGCCGCGGCCAGTAGCGTTCGTGCTGGAAGGCGTAGGCCGGCAGTTCGGTGCGGCGGGCGCCGGGGAACGCGTCGTCCCAGCGGACGTCGACGCCGTGCACCCAGGCCTCGGCCAGCGAGGTGTGGAACCGGGCGAGGCCGCCTTCGTCGCGGCGCAGCGAGCCGAGCGCGGTCACCTCGTCGCCGCCGATCGCCATGGTCAGCACCGGATGCGGCGACGCTTCGACGAAGGTGCGGAAGCCCTGGTCCGTCAGCGCGGCCACGGCGGCGTCGAGCCGGACCGGACGGCGGAGGTTGGTGTACCAGTATCCGGCGTCCAGCTCGGTGCCGTCGAGCCACGCCCCGGTGACCGTGGAGAAGAACCCGGTCGTGGCGGGTCGCGGCCGGACCGGGGCCAGGACGTCGAGGAGTCGCTCGCGGATCCGTTCCACCTGCGGGGAATGGGACGCGTAGTCGACGGGAACCCGCTTCGCGCGGACGTCGGTGCAGGACACGATCAGCTCGTCGAGTGCGTCCGGTGTCCCGGAGACGACCACCGCGGACGGGCCGTTGATCGCGGCGATCGACAACCGCTCGCCCCACGGCGCGATCCGGGCGGCCACGGCGTCGGCGGATTCGGCGATCGACACCATGCCGCCCTCGCCGGCCAGGGCCAGAATCGCCTGGCTGCGCAACGCAACCACGCGAGCACCATCCTCAAGGGACAGTGCGCCCGAGACGACGGCGGCGGCGATCTCACCTTGCGAGTGCCCGACGACGGCGGCGGGCTCGACCCCGTACGAGCGCCAGAGTTCGGCGAGCGAAACCATCACCGCGAACAACGCGGGCTGCACGACGTCGACGCGCTCCAGCAACACGGCGTCCCGGATGACGTCGGTCAAGTCCCAGTCCACAAAGGACCTCAGCGCGTCCGCGCATTCGGCCATCCGCGCGGCGAACACCGGAGCCTCGGCGAGGAGGTCGACGGCCATCCCGGCCCACTGGGAGCCTTGGCCGGGGAACACCATCGCGACCTTGCCCGCCGCGGCCGTCCCCTTGACGACGGCGGGAGCCGGGACGTCGCCGGCCAGCGCCGCGAGCCCGGCGGACAGGCCGTCGCGGTCGCCGACGACCACCGCGCGGTGGTCGAACGCGGACCGCGTGGTCGCCAGGGACAGCCCGACGTCGCCGATCGGCGCCTTGACGTCGGTGAGCACGGCGGCCTGCGCGCGCAGGGCTTCCGGGGACCGGGCCGACAGCGCCCAGGGCACGATCCGGCCGGGCTCGTCGGGTCCGGCGGCCGGAAGGTCCTCGGCCTGTTCCAGGATGGTGTGCACGTTGGTGCCGCTCATGCCGAACGCGGAGACGGCGGCCCGGCGCGGCCGGTCCGACGGCCAGGCGCGGCGCTCGGTGAGCAGCTCGACCGACCCCGCCGACCAGTTCACCCGCGACGACGGCTCGCCGACGTGCAGGGTCGGCGGCAGGACGCCGTGGCGCATCGCCATGACCATCTTGATCACCCCGGCCACACCGGCCGCCGCCTGGGTGTGGCCGATGTTCGACTTCACCGAGCCCAGCCACAACGGCGTTTCCCGGTCCTGGCCGTACGTCGCGAGCAGCGCCTGGGCTTCGATCGGGTCGCCCAGCGTCGTGCCGGTGCCGTGCGCTTCGACCACGTCGACGTCCGAAGTGGACAGACCGGCGTCAGCCAGTGCCGCCCGGATCACCCGTTGCTGCGAAGGACCGTTGGGCGCGGTCAAGCCGTTCGACGCGCCATCGGAGTTCACCGCCGAACCGCGCACGACGGCCAGGACCGGGTGGCCGTGGCGGCGCGCGTCCGACAGCCGTTCCACGACGACCACGCCGCTGCCCTCGCCCCACGAGGTGCCGTCGGCGGATTCGGCGAACGCCTTGCAGCGGCCGTCCGGGGCCAGGCCGCGCAGCCGGCTGAACGCGATGAACGACCCCGGCGTCGGCAGCACGGTGACGCCGCCGGCGAGCGCGAGGTCGCATTCCCCCTGCCGCAGCGCCTGCACGGCCAGGTGCAGCGCGACCAGCGACGACGAGCACGCCGTGTCGACGGTGAGCGTCGGCCCCTCCAGCCCGAACGCGTAGGCGACGCGTCCGGAAAGGACACTCGCGGCGCTGCTCGTCGCGAGGTGGCCTTCGAGGGCCTCGGCCGAGCCGAGCATGAGGGTGCCGTAGTCCTGGCCGTTGGAGCCGACGAAGACCCCCGTCCGGCTGCCTTTCAGCGACGGCGGCCGGATGCCCGCGTGTTCCAGGGCCTCCCAGGACGTCTCCAGCAGCAGCCGCTGCTGGGGGTCCATGGCCAGGGCTTCGCGCGGGGAGATGCCGAAGAAGCCGGCGTCGAAGTCCGCGACGCCGTCGAGGAAGCCGCCTTCGCGCACGTACGACGTCCCGGGCGCCTCCGGGTCCGGGTCGTAGAGCGAGCCGAGGTCCCAGCCGCGGTCCTCGGGGAAGCCGGAGATCGCGTCGCGGCCGCCTTCGACCAGGTCCCACAGCTGCGCCGGGGTGCGGACGCCGCCCGGGAACCGGCAGCCGAGGCCGACGATCGCGACCGGCTCGGTGGCCTGCGCCTCCTCGAGCCGGCGGCGGGTGTCCTGCAGATCGGCCGTGACCCGCTTGAGGAAGTAGCGGAGCTTCTCCTCGTTGTCCATGGTCTTCTCACTCCGTAGGTCGCGGGCGCCGGGTCAGGAGATGCCGAACTCTTTGCCGAGGAGGTCGAACATCTCCTCGTCGCTGGCGGATTCGAGGCTCGGGGCGGCCGATTCGCCCGCCCAGCCCGCGGTGAGCAGCCGCAGCCGTTCCGCGACGCGCGCCCGGTCGGCCTCGCCGAGGGCGGCGCCGACGCGGCTCAGTTCGTCGAGCAGGCCGTCGACGCCGGGCTCGTCCTCCCGCAGTTCGGCGGTCAGGTGCCGGGCCAGCGCGGACGGTGACGGGTGGTCGAAGACAAGCGTCGCGGGCAGGTTCAGCCCGGTGAGGCGGTCCAGGCGGTTCCGCAGTTCGACCGCGGTCAGGGACGTGAAGCCGGTTTCGCTGAACGCCCGGTCCGGGGCGACGTCGCCGGCCCGGCCGTGGCCGAGCACCGCGGCGACGTGCTCGCGGACGATCTCGAGGACCAGGCCACCGGCGTCGGCCGCCGGCATCCCGGCCAGGCGGTCGCCGAGGTTTTCGGGCCGCGCGGCCACGACCGGAGCCGCCGGGGCCAGCTCGGCGAAGAACGGCCGGGTCGCGGGATAGGTGTCCCAGTCGACGTCGGCGACGACCTGCGACCGCGCGATCCGGCCGAGCACCGCCGCGGCACCGCCCGCGGGCAGCGGGGTGACCCCGGCGCGCCGCATCCGGTCCGCGTTTTCGGCGGCCATGCCCTCGCCCGCCCACGGGCCCCAGGCGATCGACACGCCTGCGCGGCCGGTCGCCCGGCGACGCTGGGCGAGCGCGTCCAGTTCGGCGTTGGCGGCCGCGTAGTTGGCCTGCCCCGCGGCGCCGACCGTGCCGGCGAGCGACGAGAACAGGACGAAAGCGTCGAGGTCGCCGGTCAGCTCGTCGAGGATCCGGGCGCCGGTCACCTTGGCCCGCAGGACCTCGGCGAACCGGTCGCCGGTCAGGGTGTCGACGACGCCGTCGTCGAGGACGCCCGCCGCGTGCACCACCGCCGTCACCGGGTGCTCGGCCAGGAGGGCGGCGACCGCGTCCCGGTCGGCGACGTCGCAGGCGACCACCGTCACGCGGTCGTCCGGCGCTTCGCCGCCGCGACGGCCGGCCACGACGACGTGCTCGGCGCCGTGGTCCAGGAGCCACCGGGTGACGTGCCCGCCGAGGGCCCCGGTGCCGCCGGTGACGAGGACCGTGCCGCTCGGTGTCCACTGTAGATTCGCGCCGGTGTCGCGGACGAGACGGCGGGCGAAGACTCTTCCGGTTCTGACGGCGACTTCGTCTTCGCCGCCGGCGGCGAGAACCGCGCACAGCCGCTCGCCGTCCTCGGTGGTCAGGGTTTCCGGCAGGTCGACCAGGCCGCCCCAGCGGTTGGGGTGTTCCACCGCGACCGTCCGGCCGAAGCCCCAGAACTGGGCCTGGGCCGGGTCCGCGACGGGCTCGCTGTCCGCCGTCGCGACCGCGCCGCGGGTGGCGCACCACAGCGGCGCGGTGACGCCGGCGTCGCCGAGCCCTTGGACGAGGGCTAAGGTTTGCGGGAGCCCGGCCGCCACCGCCGACGCCGGCGCGCCGGTCGCGAACGCGAGCAGGGACAGCGCGCCCACCGGCGTCGAGGCTTCTTCCGCGAGCTTGGCTTCGACCAGTTTGGCGACCGTGATGCGGTCGGCGTCCTCGGGGACGCGGACGACCAGGGGCCGCGCCCCGGACGTCGCGAAGGCACCCGCGACCGCCGTCACCGTGGTCGGGTCGTCGAGGGTTTCCGGCAGGACGAACAGCCAGTCGCCGGAGACCGCCGCGCCTTCCTCACGCAGCTTGCGCCAGACGACGCGGTAGCGCCACGAGTCCGCGGCCGCGCCTGTTTCCCGCCGCCAGCCGGACAACGCCGGGAGGGCGGAGGCGATGGCGGCACGCTGGTCGCCGTCCAAGCCGAGCAGCGTCCCCAGGGATTCCAGGTCCTCGCCTTCGACGGCCTTCCAGAACTCGGCGTCCACTTCGGACACCGGCGCGGCGGCCGGCCCGGTCTCCGGCCAGAACCGCTGCCGCCGGAAGGGATACGTGGGGAGGTCGACCGGGCGGGCCGGCGGGAAGAACGCGGCCCAGTCGACGTCCACCCCGCGGACGTGAGCAGTGCTCACCGCTGTGAGCAGTGCTCTCGTTTCAGAGCGGTCGCGTCGCAACGCGGGGATCGCCGTGCCGCCGACCATCGCGCTCAGCACCGCGTCGGGTCCCAGCTCGAGGAAAACCGTCGCGCCCGCGGCTTCGAGGGTCGCGATGCCGTCGGCGAACCGGACGGTTTCGCGCACGTGCCGCACCCAGTAGCCGGCGGTGAACGGTTCGGCGAGAGCACCGCTCACATTCGAGAGCACCGGTATCTCCGCCGGGTGGTACGTGAGGGTCTCCGCCACCGCGCGGAACTCGTCGAGCATCGGATCCAGCAACGGCGAGTGGAACGCGTGGCTCACGGTCAGCCGCTTGGTCTTCGGGAATCGGGCGGCGATTTCGAGGACCGCGGTCTCGTCACCGGAGATCACGACCGACTCGGGACCGTTCACCGCCGCGATGGCGACGCGCTCGTCGAGGGGGATGTCGGCCTCGGGCGCGGCGATCGAGACCATCGCCCCACCGGCGGGCAGGGCCTGCATCAGCGACGCCCGGGCGGCGACCAGCGTGCAGGCGTCTTCGAGTGTCAGGACACCGGCCACGTGGGCGGCGACGAGTTCGCCGATCGAGTGTCCCGCGACGAAGTCCGGGCGCACGCCCCACGCCGTCACGAGCCGGTACAGCGCGACCTCGACGGCGAACAACGCGGGCTGCGTGTAGCCGGTCCGGTCGAGGCGGTCGCCACCGTCGAAGACGATCTCGCGCAGGGGTGCGTCGAGCAGGGCGTCGAACTCGGCGCACACGGCGTCGAAGGCGTCGGCGAACACCGGGAAGCGGTCGTAGAGCTCGCGGCCCATCCCGGCGCGCTGGGCGCCCTGGCCAGTGAACAGCACGGCCAGCCGGCCGCCGGGGACGGCGGTGCCGCGCACGGCGTTGTCCAGGTCCGCCAGCCCGGCCAGGAGCTGGTCGCGGTCGCCGACGACGACGGCCCGGTGTTCCAGGGCCGCCCGGCCGGTGGCCAGGGTGCGACCGACCTCGCCCGCCGAAGCGTCGTCGGCGACCGCGGCGCGGAGGCGTCGGGCCTGCTCGTGCAAGGTTTGCTCGTCCTTCGCCGACAGCGGCCAGACGGTGAGTTCCCGCGACGCCGAGGACGCCGGCTCGGGCTCGCCCGCTTCGAGGACCACGTGGGCGTTGGTGCCGCTGACGCCGAACGCCGACACGCCCGCCCGGCGCGGCCGGTCGGCCACCCACTCGCGCGGCTCGGTGAGCAGCTCCACCGCGCCCGCCGACCAGTCCACTTGGGACGAAGGAGCGTCGATGTGCAGGGTCCGCGGGAGAACGCCGTGCTGCATGGCCAGGACCATCTTGATGACCCCGGCGATGCCCGCGGCGGCCTGGGTGTGGCCGATGTTGGACTTCACCGAACCCAGCCACAGCGGCGTTTCACGGTTCTGACCGTAGGTGGCGAGCAGGGCCTGAGCCTCGATCGGGTCGCCCAGTTTGGTGCCCGTGCCGTGCGCCTCGACCGCGTCGACGTCCGAAGTGGACAGACCGGCGTCGGCCAGCGCGGCGCGGATGACCCGCTGCTGGGACGGACCGTTCGGCGCGGTCAGGCCGTTGGAGGCGCCGTCGGAGTTCACGGCCGAGCCGCGGACGAGCGCGAGGACCCGGTGACCGTTGCGGCGGGCGTCCGACAGCCGCTCCAGGAGCACGAGCCCGGCGCCCTCGCCCCAGCCGGTGCCGTCGGCCGCGTCGGCGAACGCCTTGCACCGGCCGTCGGAGGCCAGGCCGCGCTGCCGGCTGAACTCGACGAAGGTCGCCGGGGTGGACATCACGGTCGCGCCGCCGGCGAGCGCGAGGTCGCACTCCCCCCGGCGCCCCGCCCGCCCGGCGCGGGGGGTGGCGGCGCGGGGCGCCGCGCACGCCCGGGCGACCGGCA